>DATEIR010000050.1:0-57109 GCA_035278885.1 Gemmatimonadales bacterium
CCGGCACGGCAGCACGCTCGAAAACCGGAGGTGGCGATGGCACGGAGTTGCCGCTGCTGCGGGATCGATGTGCGCGAGCTGGTGGATTGGTGCCCCCTCTGCGGCACAAGGTTGGCCCTGCCGTTGCAGACCCGCGTGCTCTCCTGGACCGTGATCGCCCTGGAAGGGATCGCCATCCTGGCCTTCGTCAGCGGCTAGCCGGTTCCTCTCGACCGGCGCTCCCGGCCGGTGCATCTTTCGGACGGACCTCCTCCGAGGCGTCCGTCTTCCATGGGCACATTCGTAGACCGGGTCACCGTGGTGGCTCTGATCGCTCTGCTGGGCCCGGCCTGCGCCGCGGCGCCGCGGTCCCGCGACGCCAGGCCGTCTCGCTCCTACATCTATGTCTTCGCCGGCGACGACGACCGACGCGTCCAGGACAGTGACTTCCTCGGGGTGATCGACGCGGATCCGGCGAGTCCGACGTACGCCAGGGTCGTCGCGAGCGCACCCGTTGGCGCGGTCGGGACCATGCCCCATCACACCGAGCTGGTCATGCCCGGTCGCGGTGCCTGGCTGTTCGGCAACGGGTTCAGGTCGGGACGCACCTTCCTCTTCGACCTGACCGTCCCGCTTCGGCCGAGGGTCGCTGCCACGCTGGACAGCGTGCCCGGATACGCCAAGCCGCACAGCTACTGGCGCCTGCGTGACGGACGGGTGCTGGCCACGCTGCAGTACGCCGATGGGACGAAGCCGGGGAACGCCGGGGGCGTGGCCTTGCTCTCGCCCCGGGGCGAGGTGCTGCAGACCGCCGGCTCGGCTGACGCCCGCTTCCCCGGGCTCCCGATCCGGACCTATTCGCTCGACGTCGCGCCCGCGGCCGACCGGTTCATCACCACCAGCACGCCGATGGAGGGCGGCAGCAGCGCGGACGTGGTGCAGATCTGGCGGCTGTCCGACCTGACCGTGCTCCGAACCCTTCCGCTGGCGGCGAGCGCGCCCGACTCGAGCTTCCACTGGCCCTTCGAGGTTCGCGTTCTCCCCGGCGACTCGACCGCGCTGCTCAACACCTGGTACTGCGGCTTCTACCTTCTGTCCGGCCTGAATGGAGCCGAGCCGCGCCTCGAGCACCTCCTCTCGCTGCCTCCGCCAGGCAACCGCGGCTGCAGTGTGCCGCTGCTGGCCGGCCGTTACTGGATCGTGCCGGTCGCGCGCGCCCACCAGTATCTCGTCTTCGACGTCTCCGACCCCCGGCGGCCCCGGCAGGTGCAGGCGCTCGCGACCGATACGACGTTCCGTCCGCACTGGATCAGCCGGGAAGCCGGGTCGGATCGTCTGGTGCTCACCTCCGGCTCGGTGGACCACCGGGTGCTGCTCGCTCGCTTCGACACCGCCGCCGGACGGATGTCGTTCGACTCCACCTTTCACGACCCCGGCAGTGCCCGGCCGGGCGTCACCTTCGACCGGTCGTCCTGGCCCCACGGGGCGTCGGGCGGCGCCATGCCACATGGCGCCGTCTTCAGCGCCGCGCAGCCGTCTCCAGGTTCGTAATCGTGGCGCGCATCCTGGTCATCGACGACGAGCAGGCGGTCCGGGACACCCTCGCGCGCGTCCTGCAGCGCGAAGGGCACGAGGTGCTCACGGCGATCGATGGGGTGGAAGGGCTCCGGATCTGGCGCGAGCATGGGGCGGTGGTGGTGATCCTCGACATCCATATGCCCCGGTCCGACGGGATCGAGACGCTGGTCCAGCTGCGCGCCCTGCAGCCCTCGCTGCCGGTCATCGTCATCTCTGGCGGCGATCAGACCCGGACCCTCGGTCTCCTCGGCGACGCCAGGCTGCTCGGCGCCACGCGAGCCCTGGCCAAGCCGTTCTCCCTGAGCGAGCTCACCGCGGCAATCAACCACGCGCTCGGCCACGGCGGGGGCGAGGCGACCGGCTGAGCCTACATCGGCCGCTTGCCCTTCTCGCCGGCCTGCGGCATGTCCTCGCATCCCGGCACCGACCGCGCATCCCGCCCGCCCGAGCGCGCGTCGGGCCGTGCGCCTGTCCGCCCTACCAGGTCGAAGCAGAACGTCACCTTGTCCGCCACTTTCACCGTGCCCCCCGGCCCGCCGCTGTAGGGCTCGATGCCGAAGTCGGTCTGCTTGGCGGTGAACGTCCCGACGGCTCGGACCGAGTCCGGGGTGATCGTGACCTCCGCCGTGACCGGTATATCCCGCGTCGTGCCGCCCATCGTCACCTGCAGGGGGAACGACATCCGCCCGTTCCGCGCCTCCAGCGAATCCGCGGCGAACCGCATCTCCGGATAGCGGTCCACGTGCAGGACGTCCGTGCGCATGGACTCGGTGACCTTCCGGATCTCTTCCGTATCCGGCGGCGTGAGGACCTCGAGGCTATCGGTCGGTATGGTGAGGTGGAGGGAAGAGCCCTTTCGTGCCGCGCGGTGGACCAGCTCCCCATCGACACCGTGAGCCTGGATGACATGGGTGTGCCCGGCAAAGCCGAAGAGGCCGGCCTTGCCCGTTTTCACCACCAGGCGGCTGGTCGGGTCGATCCGGTAAACGGTCGAGTCGGGGCCGGATGCGGGCGTCTGGGCCGCGCGGGCCTCGCCCGGGACGAAGAGGATCGTCAGCAGCAGGGCCGGAAGCGCAAGGCGGGACGTCATGCCGGGAATGTAGTCCGGTTGTCGGGCGGACCACCGGGTGGCACCGCCAGTCGGACACCGCTATGCTCCGGAAATGTTGACGCAGCCGCCCATGCGCCGCCGAACCCGGCTCGCCCTGGCCGCCTTGGCCGCCCTGGTCGCCGCCTGCGGCGACTCCAGCAGCCCCGGCTCCGGTCCGCTGCCTGACGATGCCACCGACGCCATCGGCCTCACGATCCGCGACGAGATCGAGGCCTCGCTCGACGCATTGACGCTGCCCACTCAGCTCGCGCCCTATGGCGTCACGGTGGACCAGCTCTGCGCCGACCCCTCCGACCCCGAGGACACCGATGGCGACGGCATCCCCAACAACGCCGAGTACATCCTGACGGCGCCGCCCTGCCGCTTCGAGGACATCCGGAACACCACGCTCGACATGGTCGGACGGCTGCAGATCGAAGATCCCGATCCCGGCCCGGGCGGCGCCGGCTTCGCCTACAACGGCACCCTGGTGAACGTCCGCAGCTCCTTCCGGGGCAAAGATGCCGACCACAGCTACTCGATTTCCCGGAACGGCACCCGCGTCCTCACCGGCACCACCGCCGGCCTCGAGCTGACGACCGACCTGCAGCTGCTCCGCACGTTCTCCGGCCTGAGCGATGCCGCGGTGGATCTGCAGTGGGCCGTGCCCTTCGATCCCGACGCACCGCTGCAGATCAATCACACATTGCCCCCCGGCGCCCTCGCCGTCACCGGGACGATGGATTGGCTTCGCGGCACCGAGAGCTACGCGCTCACCGTCACCACGCCGGAGCCGCTCCACTTCGACGCCGCCTGCGACGCGGCCCAGCGGTTCGACGCGGGCGAGGTGCACGCCGCGGGATCCTTCGGCGATCTCACCGGGTACGTGCGGGTGCGCTGGGGTGGCTGCGGTGACGAGCCCAGCATCGACTTCGTCGAGGACAGCGGCGCCTAACCCATGACCCGCGTCGCGGTGTGGCTCCGTCTTCTCCTCCTGGCGACGCTGCTCGCCGGGCCGCGACCCGCCGTCGGGCCGGCCGAGACGCCGGCGCGCTCGTCCTGGCTGGCGGATGACGGGCGTGCGGACCTCGCGGCGCGGCCGACGCAGCACCTGCGGCTCCTCGTCCCTTCGCTCGGCCGGAGCCCCTCGCCGCATCGCCCGGCGCCGTACGCGCCTTCGTCCCTCCCTTCGTTCCCGCCCGGCCCCGGCATCGTTCCGGGCGGCGCAGGGGTCGCCCCGGAATTCCGCGCGGCCGCCCACGGCGCCGGCAGTCCCCGCTTCCCCACCGGCCCTCCCGCCGCGCTCCCGACCGACTGACCATCGCGCGCCGCATCCGGCGGCGCGCCGGCACTCGTACCGCCGCGCTCCCCGAGCGCGGCCGGGAGGACCATCCATGTCCGAGCAGCACGAACTCTCCAACGCCGCCGCGCCGGTGCATCCCGGCGCCCCTCGTCCCTTTCGCTTTCTCGCCATCTGGCTCCTCGCCGCCGCCAGCCTCGCGCCCGGGCTCGTCGCCGTCGTAGCTCGGGAGTTCTTCCATGGCCTGCCCTATGCCTTCCGCGTCACGGTGTACGTCCTCTCCGGTCTGATGATGGCCGCGGTCGTGCTGCTCATCGTGACCCGGAAGGAAAGCGCTTGACAGCCCCGAGCCTGGCCCGTAAGTCAATGCCGATCCGTGCCAAGAGTCGAGCCCCGCCACAGGAGGCACCCGATGCGTACGCCCGTTGCCCTCGTTCTGCTCGCCGCTGCCGCTTGCCGGTCCGGCCCGAAGGCCGAGACCGAGTCGATGGGTGCCGGCACTTCGCCCGCCGCGGCTGCGGCCGCGGCGCCTGCCCACTTGTCGGCGGCGGACGAGGCGGCGATCCGTGAGGCCGACCAGGGTTTTGCCAAGGCCGCCAGCGCGGGCGATGCCGCGGCGCTCACCGCGTTTTACGCGAGTGACGCCGTCCTGATGCCGCCCGGATCCCCCGCGATCAAGGGCTCCGAGGAGATCGGCAAGTTCTGGAGCGGCATGACCAGCAGCGTCAGCGGCCCGTTCGAGCTCAAGACGACGGCGGTCGATGGCCGCGGCGATCTGGCGTTCTCCACCGGGGAGTACACCGCGACGCTCACGCCCAACAAGAAGGGCGCCAAGCCGTTGCCGGTCGAGCACGGGAAGTATCTCGGCATCATGCAGAAGCAGGCCGACGGATCGTGGAAGCTGATCTACGACACCTGGAACCAGAACGCGGAGCCGAAACACTAGGCCTCGTCAGAACTCCTGCCGGGTGGGCCGGAACAGGATCTCGTTCACGTCGACCTCGTCCGGCTGCTCGATGGCAAATGCGACGGCCCGCGCGAACGAGTCGGCCGGAATCCCGATGTCGTCGTACATCTTGCGGATGTTCTCGGCGACATCGGGGTCGCTCGCCGTGTTGGGCAGCTCGCTTACCACCACGCCGGGCGAGATGATCGTCGTGCGGATGTTGTAAGGCTTCACCTCCTGCCGGAGCCCCTCCGAGAGCGCGCGCACCGCATGCTTGGTGGCCGAGTAGACCGAGCCGCCGGCCCGCACCTTGTGCCCCGCGACGCTGGACACGTTGATGATGTGCCCACCCTTCTGCCGCTGCATGTGCGGGAGCGCCGCCGCGATCCCGTAGAGCACTCCCTTGATGTTCACGTCGATCATCCGGTCCCACTCGTCCACCTTGAGCCGATCCAGGGGGCTGAGCGGCATGAGCCCGGCGTTGTTGATGATGACGTCGATTCGTCCGTAGGTGGCGACGGCCGCGTCCACCAGCCGCCGCACCTGCTCCCGACGCGCCACGTCGGTCTCGACCGCGAGCGCCTTGCCCCCGGCCTGCGACAATTCGTCCGCCAGTGACCGGATCCGATCGGCGCGGCGGGCGCCCAGCACCACCGTGGCACCCTCGGCGGCCAGGTGACGGGCCGCGGCCTCGCCCAGACCGCTGCTCGCGCCGGTGATGACGATGACCTTCCCTGTGATCTGGCGGTTCATGCGTTCCTCCTCGCTCGATTCGCGGCGCTGATCCTGCCGCACTCGCGGCCCGCATACCGTGACCGGGGTCACCGGGATACTATCCCTCCATGCGCATCGGCATACTCGGCTCGGGTCTCATGGGCGGGAAGCTCGGAACCATCTTTGCCCGCGCGGGACACGAGGTCGTCTTCAGCTATGCCCGGAGCCGGGACAAGCTCGAGACCCTGGCCGCGGACGCGGGCCACGGGGCGAGCGCCGGGACCCCGGCGGAGGCCGCCGGTGGCGCGGAGGCCGTGCTGCTGGCGGTGCACTGGTCGCGGCTGGACGACGTGCTGGGCCAGGCGGGCGACCTCGTCGGTAAAACGTTGATCACCTGCTCGCTGCCGATGAACGCCGACGACACCGAGCTGGTGGTGGCCCACACCTTGTCCGGCGCCGAAGCGCTGGCCCGGAAGGTCTCGGGGGCCCGCGTGGTGAGCGCCTTCGGGACCGTCCCGAGCGAGGTGCTGTTCGGGGTGTTCGCGGCGAGGCGGCGGAAGGCTCGGCCCGGCCTGATCTATTGCGGCGACGATCCGGACGCCAACGCCCTCGCCGCAGGCCTCATCCGCGACGTGGGGTTCGACCCGGTGGACGCGGGACCGCTTCGGGTCGCGCGGTACGCCGAGCCGTTCACGCTGCTGGTGGCCCGGCTCGCGTACGAGGGACACGGCGGCCCAGCCCTGGCGTACCGCTTCGAGCATTACGCCGAGCTGGAAGCCTGACGCGCTGAAACGAGAAGGTGCCTACGCCTTCGGGCTGGGCAGGCTCACCAGCACCGCCGTCATCATCAACACGAACAACGCGGCAGTCAGCTCCAGCAGTGAGGAGCGGAGGATGCGGCCGGCGGCCTCGTCGCTGCCGAGCTGAGGGCGTTGGCGCCGCCAGTTCCAGGCACCCAGGGCGAAGGTCGATGCCACCAGGCAGAGCTTGCCCAGCAGCGCGTAGCCGTACGGCGTGGTCCACAAGGATGAGAAGGGCGTGAGGTGTCTCAGGGCGGTGATCACCCCGGTCGCGATCAGCAGGGGACCGCAGGTGAGGGCCAGCGGCGAGAACCCGTTCACCATCGCCGCCACCGACGCTCCGCGCCCCGGCCGCTCGCTCCGGAGCGCCGTGGCGATGCCGGCCGCGACCAGGATCGCGAGCGTTCCGAGCCAGAGCCCCGCCAGAAGCTGGTGAACCGGGTTGACCATCCGTTCCCACTTGCCCGCCAGCACCCCCGACAGCTCCGACCCGATCACCCCGACCGCCGCGAGCGCCCATCCGGCGCGCCGCCCGGCTGCCGCCAGCCCCAGCCCGACGATGCCCACCAGCAGGAGACCGCACCGGGCCATGGTCTGCGGATCGGTGGTGACGAGCTGCGTGGCCGTGAGATGCATCCGTTCCGCGAGGTGCGGGAGCCGGGTGACCAGGAGGACTGCCTGGACCAGCGCGCCGATCAATCCCAGTGCCGCCGCGTGGCGTGCCGCCGACTCGAACAGCCCGTCGGGCTCGGCGGCTGCCAGGCGACCGCGGAGGGCGGCGTAGCGGAATCCGATCGCCCCGTTAGCGAGAAACAACGAGATGAACCCCAGGAGCTCGTTGGCCGGCTCGGACCAGGTCAGCAGTGGCTCGGTGTGCATGCGCCTCAAGGTAGACGGTATCGGCGTCGGCGACGATCCCGTTCGTGTCGTCGGAACGCGGCTCGTGGCGGCTGGTCGGCGCTCGCAACAACACCTCTGCCGGGCGGACAGCTCGTGGCCCAGCGTGCTCCTGGGGGCCGGAGCGGCGTCCCATTACCAGGAGACCACGATGCTACGACACCAGAGTACTGCCGATGTCGCCCCCGCGCGGTTCGGGGCCTTCTACCCGCGCGGCTACCTCGCCGTCGCCTTCCGCAACAGGATCGATGCGGCCCGGGTCCGGGAACAGCTCGTTGCGGCGGGGTACGACGGCAACGATGCCCAGATCGTCCCGGCCGCGGCCGTTCAGGACGAAGCCAACCGGTCGCTCCGGCAGGTGAGCCCGCTGGTGCGGCTCCTGGGCTGGGAACACGAAGCCCTGGCGGCCCACATGGAGCTGGCTCGCCAGGGCTACACGTTCATGCTGATCTACGTCCCGTCCCATCTCGACACGGAGCGCGCCATGGCGGTGGTCCGGCGCTTCGAGTACGGCCTGGCGCACAGGTTCGACCGCTTCGCCGTGCAGGAGCTCTAGCGGGCGGCCCCCGCCGGCTGCGGCGGCGGCGCCGCGGGCTCTGCCAGAGTGGGCGTGGACTTGAGGATTTCCACCTCCTCGGGCGTCATGTCCACGGGGACCTCGGCGAAGAGCGGAGTCGTGAGATAGCGCTCGCCGGTGTCGGGCAGCATACAGAGGATGGTGGACCCCTTCTCCGCGTCGGCGGCCACCTGCATGGCCGCCGCGAAGGTGCCGCCGGCGGAGATCCCCACGAAAATCCCCTCCTTGGCCGCGAGCTGGCGGCTCCACTTCATCGCCTCGGGCGCGGCCACGGTAACCACCCGGTGCACCTGCTTCGCCTCGACCGCGTCGCCGGCGAGCTTGGGGATGAAGTCGGGGCTCCAGCCCTGAATCGGATGCGGCTTCCAGGTGGGGTGCCGCGCCGAGGGTGAGCCATCGGCATGCCGTTGCTGCGGCGTGCCGCTGGAGACGATGGGCGCATCCGCCGGCTCGGCCAGCACGATCCTGGTGTCCGGCCGCTCCTTCGTCAGCACCCGGGCAACGCCCTTGAGGGTCCCTCCGGTGCCGAAGCCCGTCACCCAATAGTCCAGCCGCGCCCCGGCGAAGTCGTTCACGATCTCGCGCGCCGTGGTGCGGGAGTGGAAGTCGGCGTTGGCCTCGTTCTCGAACTGCCGAGTCAGGAACCAGCCGTGGGCCTGGGCCAGCTCGATCGCCTTGAGGACCATCCCGGTGCCCCCCGCGGACGCCGGAGTCAGCACCACCTTGGCCCCGAGGAAGCGCATCAGCTTCCGCCGTTCCACGCTGAAGGAATCCGCCATGGTCACGACCAGCGGGTACCCCTTCTGGGCGCACACCATGGCGAGACCGATGCCGGTGTTGCCGCTGGTCGCCTCGATCACGGTCTGGCCGGGCTTCAGGGCGCCCCGCCGCTCGGCGTCCTCGATGATGCCGAGGGCGAGCCGGTCCTTGACCGAGCCCATCGGGTTGAACGCCTCGATCTTGACGTAGAGCTCGATGCCGGCCGGCGCGAGCTTGCCGACCTTGACCACGGGGGTATTGCCGACCGTTTCCAGAATGTTGGCGAATTTGGCCATACGTTGCACCGGGAGAGGGGGATACTACTTATTGCGCAAATCCATTCCCGCAAGGCCAGCCCGGATCGTTCGGCTTGCCGGAATGCCCCGCGTGCGGCACCCTTATTGGTCATCTGGCGTACAGTTGCGGCTCCGAGCCACCCAATCCGAGCTCATCCTGCCTACCCTGAAAATCCTCCGTTCCCGGCAAGCCGCCTGGGTCGCCGTGGCGGTCGTCATGACCCTGGTGGCGGTCCTGCTGTACGCCAACCTGTCGAGCCCCGACCAGCGGATCGAGCGGCCCGTGCCGCATCTGTACGGCACCCACGACCCTCAGTTCCGCCGGACCATGGACCGGCTCCTGGGGCCGGCGTTCCTGCCGGGCAACCGGGTCACCGCGCTGATCAACGGCGACGAGGCCTTCCCCGCCATGCTCTCGGCCATCCGGTCCGCCCGGCGCAGCGTGAACCTGGAGAGCTACATCTTCTGGTCGGGCGAGATCGCCACCCAGTTCGCGGACGCGCTGGCGGAGCGGGCCCGGGCAGGCGTCCCGGTCCACGTGGTGGTGGACTGGCTCGGCTCCAAGAAGATCGACGACAAGCTGGTGGACCGGATGCGGCAAGCGGGTGTGAAGGTGGTGATGTACCGGCCCCTTCGATGGTATACCCTCGACCGGTTCAACAACCGCACCCATCGGAAGCTCCTGATCGTGGATGGGCGGATCGGGTTCACCGGCGGGATCGGCATCGCCGACCTCTACCGCGGACACGCCCAGGACAAGGAGCACTGGCGCGACGCCCAGTTCCGGATCGAGGGACCGGCGGTGAGCGAGATGCAGGCGGTCTTCCTCGACAATTGGCTCGAGACCGGCAACCCGCTGCTCGACGGACCGGCGTACTTCCCGGTGCTGGACTCGATCGGGCCCGATCTGGCGCAGACGGTGCTGAGCTCGCCGGGCGGCGGGACCGAGGGGCTCTACCTCATGTTCCTGCTGGCCATCGCGTCGGCGGAGCACAGCATCCGGATCGCCAACGCCTACTTCGTGCCCAACACGGTCGCGGTGGAAATGCTGGTCGCGGCCCGTCGGCGCGGGGTGGAGGTCGAGATCATCGTGCCGGGACCGGTGAACGACGCGAAGCTGGTGGAGCGGGCCTCGCGGGCCAAGTGGGGACCGCTGCTCGAGGCCGGTGTGCAGATCTACGAGTACCAGCCGACCATGTACCACACCAAGGTGACGGTGGTGGACGACTACTGGGTGTCGGTCGGGTCCACCAACTTCGACAACCGCTCCTTCCGGCTCAACGACGAGGCCAATCTCAACGTCCTGGACGACGAGTTCGGCCGGGCCCAGAGCGAGGTGTTCGCGCGGGACCGGACCCGGGCCCGTGCCGTCACGCTGGAGGAGTGGCGCCATCGCCCGATCACCGAGCGGCTGGAGGAGCTGGTCGGGCGGATGATGCGGCACCAGCTCTAGCTAGAACGACCCCTGCCATTGGAGACAGGGCGTGCCGGCCGGGGTCACCAGGAACTCCGGCGGCCGGATGCCGAACACTCGCCAGCGGCCATTGACCACCTTGGCCGTGAAAATCCCCAGCATCGCGCCGAAGAAGGTATCGCTCAGCCAGTGCCGGTTGTCGTTGATGCGGCTGAACGCCGTTCCGGTCGCCGCGGTGTACAGGAGCGCATCGGCGATGGGGTTGTTGATGTCATCGGCGAGCGAGGTGGCCACCGCGAACGCCGCGGCGGTATGTCCCGAGGGCATGGCGCCCCGGGTCTCCACTCCCGCGGAATCCTTGAGCGAGGTAAAGGGGTGAAAGGAAAACGCCCCGACGTCCTCGTTGGGACGGGATCGGCCCACCACCCGCTTGATCACCGACATCTCGAGTCCGGTGAGCGCCACCGAGGCCACCAGCCGGGTACCGGCGCGGCGGATGCCGGGGTTGCCGGACACCGCCCCCACCGCGAGCACCCCGAGGCTGATGCCGGCGTAGTAGGGAACCTCTCCCTCCTGGCGAAAGACCTCGGCGATGTCGTTGCTCGTCTCCGAGCGGTGACGCTGCACATACCGCTGCGTCGGCTCGTCGAGGGTCGAGAGCAGCACGGTGGCGCCCAGCACGGCTCCCACCTCGTACCACTTGACGACGTGAGCCTCCGCCAGGATCCGCCGCGCGGCCGCGCCGGTGTCGGCGGGGCAGGGAACGGAATCCCGATGCTGCGCCACCAGCGTCCGGGTAGAGAGCGCGGCGCTCAGCGTGAGAGCGATGCCGAGTCCGCGGAGACCGGCGGCAACAGACCGGCGCACGGACGCACCGGTGGAGGCAGATCTGATCGGAATCGTCACGTGGTCTGCGAGTTTCGGCTCGTCGTGGTTGTCGGTGAATCCGCTCAACGGCAATGTACCGATGCGGCGTTACCCGACCGTGACGCGACCCACGCAGGACTTGGCGAAGGAATCACTGTGGGCCCACCCGCCTCCTCTTGACAACATATGTTATAACACCTAGATTCCATCCATGCCCACCCTTCAGGAAGAGATCCGCCAGCGCAAGCCGTTCAACTCGGCCGAGGAAGAGGCGATGCTGTCCATCGCCAGGACGGCGGCGGTGCTGGAGCATGCCGCCGGGGAAGTGCTCAAGCAGCATGGGCTTACCACCACCCAGTACAATGCCCTCCGGATCCTTCGGGGTGCCGGCGCCGAGGGACTCTGCCGCAACGAGATCCGCGACCGGCTGATCTCGAGGGTGCCCGACGCCACCCGACTGCTCGACCGGCTGGAGGATACCGGCCTGGTCACCCGGAGTCGGGAAGGAGACGACCGGCGCTTCGTGCTGACCCGGATCACCCCGGCCGGCCTCGAGCTGCTCGGGCAGCTGGATCCCGAGGTCGCGGCCATGAATCGCCGGCTCCTGGGCCACCTGACGCAGGGGAAGCTCCGCAGCCTGATCGACCTGCTGGGGGAGGCCCGGAGCTCGGGGTAGGAAACTCTTTCGGTCAAATAGATGTTATCACACTCGATGTCGTCACACTCTTGGGGGATTCGATCAATGACCACCTCGCACCTTCCCGTCGCCGCCGAACACGCCCGCAGCAGCGCCGCCTTGGCCATCCTGCGCGCCACCGTCGGCGCCATCTTCGTTGCCCACGGCGCCCAGAAGCTCTTCGTCTTCGGCCTCGCCGGCGTCACCGGAGCCTTCGCTCAGATGGGAGTTCCGCTTCCCGGTCTTACCGGCCCGACGGTCGCCTTGCTGGAGCTGTTCGGCGGGCTCGCGCTCATCGCCGGGGTCTTCACCAGGCTCGCCGCGCTCGCGCTGGCCGCGGACATGCTTGGCGCCATCCTGTTCGTGCACCTCAAGGGTGGGTTCTTCCTGCCCGCCGGCTCCGAGTTCGCCCTGGCCCTGCTCGGCGCCTCGACGGCGCTGGCAGTGGCGGGCGCGGGCGCCTGGTCGCTCGATCGGGTGATCGCGCGTCGCGACGATGGCCTGCGTACCACCCCCGGGGCCGCCGAGCCGCTGACGGTCGGATCGGCCGCCGCCTGACCGGCGCCACTGGTTGAGCGTGTTCATCTGTGGCCAGGTGATTGGCCACAGATGAACACAGATATCACAGATGGACACGGACGTCGCCGGGGGCAGGAAGAGTCAGTGGCGGCACCGCCCGCGCGAGCACCGCGGTGCATTCCATACTAGACTGAAGTCGACGAACGATTCGGAGGATGACATGGCCAGCACTGCTACCGATCCTGGGTACGGCGTCGCCCCCCCGGGGTTCCGTCTCCCCTCGGCGACACGCCTCGGCGCGGTGCGCCTGCAGGTGGCCGATCTGGCGCGCTCGCTCGACTGGTACGGCAAGGTACTGGGCCTGGAGCCGCTCGAGCGCGCCGGTAACCGCGTCGCGCTCGCCGCGCCGGGCGCCGCTCGCACGTTGGTCGAGCTGCACGAGCGGCGCGGAGCCACCCCGGTCCCGCGCCGTGGCCGGCTGGGGCTGTACCACTACGCTCTCCTGCTGCCGGACCGACCGGCGCTCGGCCGCTTTCTTGGCCACCTCGCCGAGATCAACGAGCGCGCCGGGATGTCGGACCACCTGGTGAGCGAGGCTATCTACCTGAGCGATCCCGACGGACTCGGCATCGAGGTCTACGCCGATCGGCCCCGCGCCTCCTGGCGGCATCAGGACCGTCAGCTCGTGATGGCCACCGATCCCCTCGACGTCCAGTCGGTGCTGGCGGCGGGCGGCGGCGAGCCCTGGACCGGCATGCCCGCCGGCACCGTGCTCGGCCACGTCCACCTCTACGTAGACGACATCGACCGCGCGGCCCGGTTCTATCATGAGGGTCTGGGTCTGGACCGGATGGTGTGGAGCTATCCCGGCGCCCTCTTCCTGTCGGCCGGCGGGTATCACCACCACCTTGGCACCAACACCTGGGCTGCCGGGGCGCCGCTCGCGGGCGAGAACGACGCGAGGCTGCTCGAGTGGGACATCGTGCTGCCGGACGCCGGTGACGTCGCCGCGGCCGCCGGGAGCCTCGAGCGGATCGGAGTATCGGTGCACTCGGAGAACGGCTCGGCCGCCGCCGCGGACCCCTGGGGCACTCGGCTCCGCCTCAGGGCCGCGTAGCTATTCCGCCTCCGCCCGTCCGAACATCAGCCGGATGAGCGGCAGGTCCTCCTGCTGGGCGATCACGTACACGTGGTCGCCCGGCTCGAGCACCGTCGCCCCCTTGGCGGGGATCAGCGCGTCGCCGCGGACGATGAGCGCCACCGCGGCGCCTTCCGGAAACTCCAGCTCTTCCAAAGCCACCCCCGCGACCGCGACCGCCTCATCGATGTAGAAGGAAAGCAGCTCCCCCCGGAGCGGCATACGTGACTCGACCGCCAGCACCGCCTGCGGCGCCGGGGGCTCCGGCGCGTGGAGGCCGAGCCGCCGAGCCGCCCACGCGATGGTCGCGCCTGGCACGACCGCGCTGGCGACTACGATGAAGAACACCAGGTTGAAGATCCGGCCCGCGCCCGGGGCGCCGGCCAGCACCGGGTAGGTCGCGAGCACGATCGGCACCGCGCCGCGCAGACCGGTCCACCCGATGAAGAGCTGCTCCCGGGTGGTATAGCGGAACGGCAGCAGCAGAAGCGCGACCACGGCCGGACGGATCGCGATGGCCAGGACCAGCGCGAGCGCCAGCCCGATCACCGCTACATCGAGCAGCCGAGTCGGGCTCACCAGCAGGCCCAGGATGAGGAACATCCCGATCTGGCTCAGCCACGCCAGTGCGTCGTGCACCCGGAGCAGGCCGGCCCGGAAGGGGAGCGGCCCGTTGCCCAGCACCAGTCCGGCGACATAGACCGCGAGAAATCCGCTCCCCAGCGCGAGCGTCGCCATCCCGAAAGCGAGAAAGGCGACCGCGAGCGTGAGCGCCGGGTAGAGACCACCGCTGGTGAGGTGCAGCCGCGCGAGCAGGAGGCGCCCACCGTACCCGATGCCAAGGCCGACGATGCCACCCGCGACGAGCTGCATCGCGATCTCTCCCGCAATGGCGAGGAAGGGGAGGTGCTCGGGGTGCAGCAGGTTCTGGGTGAGCGTCGTGGTGAGGATGACCGCCATCGGGTCGTTGGCCCCCGACTCGACCTCGAGCGTGAGTCCCAGCCGGCGCTTGAGGTGGAGACCGCTGCCGCGCAGCACCGCGAACACCGCGGCCGCGTCGGTCGAGGAGACCACGGCCCCGATCAGCAGCGCCTCGCTCCAGTCGAGGCCGAGGAAACGACCGGCGGCGGCCACCAGACCCGACACCAGCACGACGCCGAGGGTCGCGAGCAGGCCGGCCGGGGCCCAGACCTTCCGCACCGCGCCGACCGGCGTGCTGAGGCCGCCGTCGAAGAGGATCAGCGCCAGCGCGATGGCGCCGAGCCGGAAGGCGAAGCGGTAATCCTCGAACTCGATCCCGCCGATGCCCTCGGAGCCGGCCAGCATCCCGATCAGGAGGAACAGCAGCGCGATGGGCACGCCGGCGCGCTGCGAGGCGCGGCTGAACACCACGCTCACCGCCAGCAGCAGCCCGCAGGTGGTGAGCAGTAGTGCGGTGGCGTTGGGCTCGGCGGTGCTCATGACTCAGGTTACCATCCGTCTGGCGGCGCACGCCAGACCACGTCCATACTTCTGCCCATGCCCACCAGTCACGAGAGCTTCACGGGAGCGCTGGCCCTGATCGGGCTGGTGATACTCGTGTCCTCACTCCTCTCGGGAGCGGTGGAGCGAAGCGGCATTCCCCAGGTCGCCATTTTCCTGCTGCTTGGCGCCCTGCTCGGTCCCCACGGGCTCAATCTGGTCGAGCTCTCGCTCCAATCCAGTGCGCTCGAGATCATCGCGACCCTGGGACTCATGCTCGTGTTGTTCAGCGATGCGATCGGGCTGGACGTGGCAGAGGTGCGGGAGCAGCGCCGACTCGCCACACTCATCCTGGGCCCCGGCACGCTGCTGCCCGCGGCAGTCATCGCGCTGGCGGCCTGGTGGCTCCTCGGACTGCCCGCTCCCGCCGCGGCCATCCTCGGCGCGGCGCTCGCCAGCACCGATCCGGTGCTGCTGCGCACCCTGGTGCGCCACTCGGCGCTGCCCCAGTCGGCGCGGCTCGGCCTCCGGCTGGAGAGCGGGATGAACGACGTGATCCTGCTCCCGATCGTGGTGCTGAGCATGCTCGCGCTGCGGGCCGGCGGACCCGCACCGGCCTGGGAGGTCGGAAGCCGGGCGGTCGGGCTGTTTCTGCTCGGTCCCGCGCTGGGCGCCTTCTCCGGCTGGGCCGGCATCAGCCTGCTCGACCAGGTGCGCCGACGGGTCGGGGTGCGGCGCGACTACGAGTCGCTCTATGCCCTGGGCGTGGCGTTCACCGCGTTCGCCGCGGCGGAGGCCATGGGCGGAAGCGGCTTCCTCGCCGCCTTCGCGGCGGGGCTGGTGATCGCCGCGCTCGACGTGGAGCTGTGCGACTGCTTCCTCGACTATGGCGAAGCGTCGGCCGAGATGTTCCTCCTGCTCACCTTCGTCGCTTTCGGCGCGGGGCTCATCTGGACCGGGCTGGCCCAGGCGAACGCGCGCACGCTGCTCTTCGCGGCGGTAGCGCTGTTCGCCCGGACCGTCGTCCTGATCCCGGTGCTGCGGCTGGCCCGGCTGGACCCAGGGGCGTGCCGGATCATCGCCTGGTTCGGTCCGCGAGGACTGAGCTCCCTACTGCTCGTGCTGCTGCCCGTATTCGATGGCGTCCCCGGCGCCGAGCAGCTGTTCGCGATCACCTGTCTGGTGGTGCTGCTCTCGGTGGTGGTGCACGGGGGCGGGATCGCGTGGTTCCTGGGGAGGGTGAGGAAAGGCGGCGAGGGGGCGAGGGGGCTCGGTGGCCGGGAGGGCGCGTCGGTGACGGGGGCAGGGACTGAGCCGATGCCGGCTGGGTCACTGGAGGCCCGCCCGGCATCCGCCGCCCAGCCACCTGGCCACCTCGCCGCCCTGCCAGCCGGTGAGCGCATCTCCATCCCCGAGATGCTCGCTCTCCAGGCCGCCGGCCAGCCGCTCGTGCTGCTCGATGTCCGAACCGAGCGAAGCTACCGGGACAGCGCGAAGATGGCGGCCGGCGCGATCCGGTTCCCACCGGACGATGCGGTCCGCCTGGCACGAGAACGCGGCCTCGATCGCGAGGCGATCCTGGCTCTCTACTGTACCTGACAGGACGAGGCCACAAGCGCCCGGGTGGCGCGAGAGCTTCGTCAGGCAGGATGGCCCAAGGCCAGGGCGCTCACCGGCGGGTGGGCGGCGTGGCAGGAGGCCGGGCTGCCCGTCACGCAGAAGCAGTAGTCCCCACCAGACTCCGGCACATCCGTTGCCCCGGTC
The DNA here is from genome assembly GCA_035278885.1 of Gemmatimonadales bacterium. Classification (GTDB taxonomy): domain Bacteria; phylum Gemmatimonadota; class Gemmatimonadetes; order Gemmatimonadales; family GWC2-71-9; genus CAVVWJ01. Next base: position 16,776 of record DATEIR010000050.1, read on the forward strand.
TCCGTGGTCACACCACGGGGCTCCGCGCACCGGGGTGCATTAATCCCGCTAAATCACTGTCCGACGCAGAGTTCGGACGAGCCGACGCTCTTCCCGCTTCCGGAGGCAGTTTCATGCGTGTCCTGCATTCCGCAACGCGCGTCCTCGCCGCGGCCGCCCTGGCCGTCCTCGCGGTCGGATGCAGCAAGGATTCCAGCGGCCCCAACGACTCGCCGTTCGATCCGGCCGGTACCAGCAGCGACCTGAACGCGGTGAGCGCCTCGTTCGACAGTCCGGCGCTCCTCGCCTTCGATGCCGCCTCCGAGGACATTTCGGCGGCCACGGGCGGCTCGGCTTCGCTCGCGCTACGCGCGCGTCCTACCGCGGCGCTCGCCGGCGGCAAGGCTTCGGCGATGCGGTACGCCGGCGCGCTGGCCAAGGCACTGACCAGCGGGCCCCGGCCGTCGCTTGCCGTCGCGGCCGCGGCGATTCCGCCCGACCTGCTCGGCACCACGTTCGTGTACGACGTGAGCGTGCACCAGTATGCCGCCTCGGACCTGACCGGCGCCCCCGCGAACGGCGTTCGGTTCCTGCTCTATGCGGTGAACCCGGTGACCGGGGTTCCCACCGAGCCGCTCACCGAAGTCGGCTTTGTGGACGTGGTGACGACTCAGACCAGCACCGCGGCGTCGGTCAACATCGTGGTGGTGTCGGACAACAAGACCTACCTCGACTACAGCGCCAAGGTGACGGCGACCTCGGCCTCGTCCGGGACGGTTGCCGTCTCCGGCTATGTGACCAACGGCCAGGACCGGGTGAACTTCGACATGGACAACCACATCACCTTCGGCGACAGCACGTTGGACGTGACGATGGACTACACGCTCACCGTGCCGACCCGAGGTGGCTTCCGCATCGATCTCGAGGCCGGGGTCACGACGTCCGACGTGACCAACAACACTACGGTCTCGCTCGACATCACGGCCCAGGGCGATCACGGGACCGTGCGGGTCACCGGCAGCGAGACCAACGACACGGGCACCTTCCAGGTCAAGGTGAACGGCAGCCTCTTCGCCACCATCGATGTCACGGCCGGCGGGCAGCCGGTGGTGACCGGCAAGGATGGCGAGCCGCTGAACGCCGAAGAGCAGGCGGCGCTCCGGGACGTGTTCGAGCTCTTCGGCGGCGGGCTCGCGTTCTTCGTCGGCCTGGCGCCCGTCCCCAACTGAGCGTTTGCTGAACACACGCGCGCCCCGCCGGCAAATGCCGGCGGGGCGCGTCGCTTTCGGGTCGGGCGGGCGCTCAGGACCCGAGCCACCCCTTGCCGCCGACCAGCTCCCGCACCAGATCCTCGCTGGTGCGGTCCGCCGCCTCGGCCGCGAAGTTGGTGACCACGCGGTGCCGCAGCACCGAAGGCGCCACCGCTCGCACGTCGTCGAGATCGGCGAGGGGGCGGCCGGCCATGGCGGCGCGTGCCTTGGCGCCGAGCACCAGGTACTGCGAGGCGCGGGGTCCGGCGCCCCACTCCACGTATTCCTTGATGAAGGAAGGGGCCGCCGCATCGGCCGGGCGGGTCATCCGGGCCAGGGTGACCGCCGCGCGAATGAGCCCCCGGCTCACGGGAACCCGGCGCACCAGCTCCTGCATCGAGAGCATCGACGGCGCGTCCAGGACCGCGTGCAGCGAGCCGCGCAGGGCCCCGGTGGTCTGCTCCACGATCGCCTCTTCCTCGGCCTGGCTGGGATAGCTGACCCGGAGCTCGAGCATGAAGCGGTCGAGCTGCGCCTCGGGGAGGGGGTAGGTGCCCTCCTGCTCTATCGGGTTTTGGGTCGCCAGAACGAAGAAGGGGTCGGGGAGCTGGTAGGTGGTGCCCCCGGCGGTGATCTGATGCTCCTGCATGGCCTGGAGCAGCGCCGCCTGGGTCTTGGGCGGGGTCCGGTTGATCTCGTCGGCCAGCACCACGTTGGCGAAAATGGGCCCGTGCACGAACCGGAACGCCCGCTTGCCGGTGGTGAGGTCTTCCTCGATGATGTCGGTCCCGGTGATGTCGCTCGGCATGAGGTCCGGGGTGAACTGGACCCGGTTGAAGGAGAGCTCGAGCGCTTCGGCCACCGTCTGCACCATCAGCGTCTTGGCCAGCCCCGGCACCCCGATCAGAAGCGCATGCCCCCCGGACAGGATCGCGGTCAGGATTCCGTCGATCACCTCGTCCTGCCCCACGATCCGCTGGGCCACCTGGCCGCGGAGCCGGGTGATGGCATCGACCAGCCGGGCGAGCTGGCGGACGTCGTCGTTGGGAGTCGAGGTTGGTTGAGTGGCGGTCATGGGGCGCAGGGTCGCAGGGGGCGCAGGGACGCAGCGTTCGACAAGTCGGGTCGTATGGTTGGACGTTACCCTGGTCGTGGAGCACACGCCAGCGATACGATACTGATGCGACGTGCGCTACTTAAGGGTGCGTTTGCCCCCTGGCGCACACGCTGCCCGCGTCCCTGCGCCCGCTTGCGAAATATTTCACAAGCACATAGGTTTGCCCCGTGACAACCCCAGAGCCGGACGGCCGGAAGTCTCCCGGCCCGATGCGGTACGCCGGGCTGGGGCTTCAACTCGCCGTCGTCCTTCTCATTTTCGTGCTGGCCGGCCGCTGGGCCGACCGGAAGCTCGGGACCGGCGGGATCCTCACCATCGTGGCCGCGTTTCTCGGGTTCGGTGGGACGATGTACTCGCTGATTCGGCAGCTCAATCGGCAGGATCGAGGCGAGGGCCAGTGAGCCTCGCCTTCCGATATCTGCTCGGCGTCATGGCTGCCCTGGGCGGCGGCGCCGTGCTGGCCTGGTCGCTGGATCCGAACCATCGGACCGGGGCGTTGTGGGGCGTCTTCGCCGGGGTGGTGCTGCAGGCGCCGCTCGGCTGGATCACGCTCCGGGCCATCGGCACCGACCGGTTCATGCTGGTGTGGGGCGTGGGGATGCTGGTGCGGCTCGGCGCGGTGGGCGTGGCGGCACTCATCCTGGTGCCGGCGCTGGGCAAGCAGGCGGCGCCGATGCTGGTCTCGATGGTGGGCGTGCTGGCCGCGCTGCTGGTGCTCGAGGGTGTGGTCGCGATGCGGGAACATAGCGGGGACGACGACTGATGATGCGACGGGTTCGGTCGGTGGTGACGGCGATGGTGCTGGGCCTGGCCTGGGTGAGCCCCGCGGTCCTGGCGGCGCAGGAGCATGGCACCGCCGAGGTGGCGCGCCAGGCCGTGCACCCGGAGAACCAGGCCGAGGCGCGCGAGAACAAGATCGACATCCCCCACCACATCTCGAACGCGCACGAGATCGAGCTTCCCTTCGTGGGCGTGCGCCAGCTCCCCCGGTGGGAGCCGATCCACCTGGGCGCGCTCACGCTCGACCTGTCGCCCACCAAGCATCTGGTCTTCATGCTGCTCGCCGCGGTGCTGGTGGCCGTCGTGTTCGTGGGCAGCGCGCGATCCGTCGCCTCGGCGCAGGCGCGCGGCCGGCCGGCCAAGGGATTCGCCGGCGCCATGGAGGCGACGGCGCTCTACATCCGGCAGGAGGTCATCCTGCCCAACGTGGGGCACCACGGCGAAGGCTACGTACCCTACCTGCTCACGGTCTTCTTCTTCATCCTGACCATGAACCTCCTGGGCCTCCTGCCCTGGGGAGCGACGGCCACCGGAAACATCGCCGTGACCGCGGCGCTGGCGCTGGTGGCGTTCCTGGTGATCGAGATCTCGGGCATGCGGACGCTGGGCTTCAAGGGGTACATGAGCACGATCTTCTTCCTGCCGCCGGGGCTGCCGACGGTGATGAAGCCGATCATGCTCGTCATCATGACCCCGGTCGAGATCATCGGAAAGCTGGCCAAGCCGTTCGCGCTGGCGGTCCGACTCTTTGCCAACATGACCGCGGGCCACGTGCTGGTGCTGGCGCTGATCGGCCTCACCTTCCTGTTCCAGAGCTACGTGGTGGGTGCCGTGTCCACGGTGATGAGCACCTTCATCATGCTGCTGGAGCTGTTCGTCGCTTTCCTTCAGGCCTTCGTGTTCACCCTGCTGACCGCGGTGTTCATCGGCCTGATCCGGGAGTCGCACTAGCGTACGCAGGACCCCGGGCGTCGGGCGCACGCGACGCACGGGCCGAGTAGTCCGCCGACCGGCGGACGATACCCGCTGTCCGGTTCGCGACGGACGCCGGCGGGTCACCGAGGCGAGGCCGCTCCGGAAGAGGCGGCTCCACGCGCGGCGGGCGCACCCGACATCGGATCTTCCGCCTACGATGGAGCAGACATGCTGTCCATGATTGCGCTGCTGCAGGACGTCGCCGCGGCCACGGGCAAGGGGTACGGCCTGGTGGGCGCCGGATTGGCCGGCGGCCTCGCCGTGCTCGGCGCCGGCATCGGCATCGGCCGGATCGGCGGCTCGGCCACCGAGGGTATGGCCCGCCAGCCGGAGAACACCGCCCGGATTCAGACCGCCATGATCATCGCGGCGGCGCTGGTCGAAGGCGTGGCGCTGTTCGTCGCGGTTATCGCGTTCCTGATCCAGAGCAACATCTCTTTCTAAGGTTGGAGTCGACATGAGGAAGGCGCTCTGGCTGACCTCGTTCCTGACGCTGGCGGCGGTGCCCGCCGCCGGCGCGCAGGAGGAGCACGCGGCGGCGGGTCCGCTGACGGTCGAGTTCGGTCTGATGTTCTGGACCCTGATCATCTTCGGGATTCTGCTGTACATCCTGAAGCGGTTCGCCTGGCCGGCCATTCTCGGCGCCGTCGAGGCGCGGGAGCAGGCGCTCGAGGCCCAGCTCGCCCAGGCGGCCAAGGATCGGGAAGAGGCCGCCGCGCTGCTGGCAGAGCACAAGAAGCTGGTGGCCGAGGCGCGCCATCAGGCCACCGGCATCGTGGCAGAGGCCCGGACGGTGGCGGAGAAGGAGCGGGCGCTGGCCATCGAGAAGACCAAGCAGGAGCAGGATGAGCTGCTCGCGCGGGCCCGGCGCGAGATCGCCGCCGAGCGCGACCGCGCGGTGGCGGATCTCCGGCGCGAGGCGGTGGACGTCTCGCTCGCGGCCGCGTCGAAGCTGGTGGGCACGCGGCTCGACAGCGAGACCGACCGGCGGATCGTGGCCGAGTATCTCTCGACCCTGGACACCCGCTCGTGAGACCGGTCACCATCGCCCGCAACTACGCCGAGGCGCTCTTCGACCTGGGCGAACAGGCCGGGCAGACCGATCAGTACGCCCGTCTGCTCGACGCGGTGGCGGACGTAGTGGAGACCAGTCCCGAGGTGCAGAACGCCCTGACCTCGCCCCAGGTGCCCAAGGCCGAGAAGGCCCGGATCCTGGGTGCGGCGCTGCAGCAGGCGCCCCGGCCGTTCGTGCTGTTCCTCCAGGCGGTGGTGAAGCGCGGGCGCCAGGCATTGCTCGCCGAGATCGCGCGGGAGTACGAGGCCTTGCTCGATATCAAGCACAACCGGGTCCGCGCCGGCGTCACGCTGGCCCGTCCGGCCGACGAGGCGCTCCGGGAGCAGATCCGCCAGGGACTGAGCCGGCAGCTGGGGAAGAATGTGGTGGCGGGGTTCTCGGTGGATCCGGAGATTCTGGGCGGGGCCATCGTCCGCATCGGCACTCGGCACTACGACGGCTCGCTCCGCCGCAAGCTCACCAAGCTGCGCCGCCAGCTCCTCTCGCCCTCGTAACCGAACGGCCGCTCAGTCGAGCGGCCGCAGGTCTGGATCGATCCACCGGGCCCGGGCTTCCTCCGAGAAGAGCCGGGCCTCGCTGTAGTAGCGTTTGGGCAGGTTGCGGTCTCCGTACCGCTGGTAGAGCCGGTTGGCGCGCTCCGCCAGGGTGCCCTCCTCCCGATCTTCCGCGATGAAGCGCCGCACCACGTAGACGTAGAATCGGGTGATGGTCTCGTGATACCCGGCCGTGCTCGTGTTTTCCCCGCCGATCGCCACGTTGTACCGGCGGATCCGCTCCCGGAGGAGCGCCAGCGCCACGGGCGCAGGCATCCGGTCGCAGTACAGCAGACCGACCGCCAGGTGCGCGCGGTGGGTCCAGCGCGGCTTGGGCAGCGTGCCGTCCTCGAAGCCCGAGGCCAGCTCCTCCAGCTCCTCGTCGCTGGCGAACGGACGGTCCACGAGTGGCGCTGTCGCGGTCATGCCGCCCTCCGAACCGGCTGCGCCGATCTCGTCATCGGCGCGGGGCCGCGCTTGGGGGCGAGCTGGATCATCAGCACCGCGCCCAGGACCAGGACCATCGCCGCGATGGTGCGGCCGGTGATCGCCTCGCCCAGGACCAGATAGCCGAGCAGCACGGCCACCACGGGATTTACGTAGGCGTACGTTCCCACCACCGTGGCCGAGGCGTGGTGCAGCGCGTAGGCGTAGGAGGTGAAGCCGACGATCGAGCCGAACACGACCAGGTACGCCAGGGCGCCGATGCCGCGGGTCGTGGCGTGCCACTGGGCAGCCTCGCCGGCGCAGAGGCCCAGCAGGGTGATGGCGGCGCCGCCGATCAGCATCTGGACCGCGGAGGCGGCGTAGGGCGAGCTTTCGGTCGGCCTGCGCTTGCTGTAGACCGAGCCCAGGGCCCAGCTCGCGCTCGCCAGCGTGAGGGCGATCGGACCCTTCAGGTCGGCGCCCAGCAGATCGGTGGGCGTCACCCCGGCGAGCAGCGCGCTGCCGAAGAAGCCGAGTGCCAGTCCGACGCCGACGCGCCAGGTGAACACCGTCTTGCCCCCCGGGATCATCGCGTCGAAGAACGCGGCCCAGAGCGGCACCGCGGCCACGAACACGCTGGCCGGTCCCGACTCGACGAACTGCTCGGCCCAGACCACGACCGCATTGCCGCCGAGAAGGAGGAAGAGGCCGACCACCGCGAGCACGGCCCAGTCGCGCGGCCGGACCGGAAGCTTGCCGCCGGTGAGCAGCACCAGTCCGGCCAGGAGCGCGCCGGCGATGAGGAAGCGCACCCCAGCGAAGAGCAGCGGCGGCAGCTCCTGCACGCCGATCCGGATGGCGAGATAGGTGCTGCCCCAGACGATGCAGACCAGGAGATAGGCGATCAGCGCCCGGCCACGAAGTCCCGCCATGTCAGTCGTCCTCCACCGGGGCGATCCCGGCCTTTTCGAAGACCGAGGAAAGCACGATCGTCGTTCGGGTACTGACCGGAGTGCCCGGCTCCTTGATCCGCCGGAGTACCCCCTCCAAGCTCTCGATGCTGGTCGCCGCGACCTTGAGGATGTAGCAGTCCTCGCCGGCGACATGATGGCACTCCAGGACCTGGGGGTCGTTCACCAGCGCCGCGATCGCGGGCTCCTCGCCGAACCGGCTGGTCACCGGGTACCGGATGGAGACGAACGCGGTGATCGGAAAGCCGGCCTTGGTCCGGTCGAGCCGGGCGTGGTAGCCCCGGATGACCCCCGCCTCTTCCATGCGCTTGACCCGCTCCATGACGGCCGGGCGGGAGAGCCCGACCTCGTCGGCAATGGCCTGGTAGCTGGCGCGACCGTCCTCGGCCAGGAGCCGGAGGATGTGTCGGGAGGTGGGATCGAGGGCGATGGCGGTCATGGTGCCTCGCATTGGCGTGACGTCGGCCAAATGTACGATCAACCTACGATACGTCAATGCGCAAGGTTTCTCTCAAGCCGATAGACACAGATCATGTCTTATCGCAGACAGATCGTAACAAGAGAGACTGCGCAGGATGAGGCCTGGGCCGGCCATTCCGGTGGCCGAGCCGGGAATCGGGGGTGGATCCTGGACCGAGGGGCATGGCTCCAGGGCTGGGGCGACCGACGGGGGCTGCGCGAGGTGCCGGCGCGGGCGGGATGAGGAGGCGGAAGCCTGCCGCCTCAGGGCGATTCGCACTCGCTCGATCAGGGCGACGGTCAGGCGCCCGTGCCGGCGCACCCGCTCGACGTGCCGCCGGAAGATCGGGATCGGATCCACCATGGGTTCTTTCCGCACACTCCCAGTGTAGGGGGAGATCGCCGATCCGCGGCCATCACCTGACCCAACCGGGTCGCCCCGAGCGCCGTAACCCCGCGTCCGCAGGTGACTTCCTCGCTCCGCCGCCTATATTTCCGCGTCCCGTTTTCTCGCCGGCTGTGGAGGTCGCGTGCCCGAGGTCCCCTATCGTGTCGACAAGCCATGGGGCTACGAGCTGGTCTGGGCCCGCACCGACCGGTACGTCGGCAAGCTTCTGCACGTGCGAGCCGGTCACGTGCTGAGTCTCCAGTACCACAATCAAAAAGACGAGACGATGCACGTCCTCCGGGGTGAGCTGGTGCTCCGGACCCAGCCGGGGGAGCGGCTGGAGGAGCGCGCCTTCCGCGCGGGCGACACGGTGCACATCCCTCCCAAGCTCATTCACCAGATCGAGGCGGTGGTGGACAGCGACGTCCTCGAGGCGTCCACGCCGGAGCTGGACGATCTCGTGCGACTCCAGGACCGCTACGGCCGAGGCTGAGGCATGCAAGTCATCATTCCGCTCGCGGGAAAGGGGACCCGGCTGCGTCCCCATACCCACCTCGTGCCCAAGCCGATGCTCAAGGTGGCCGGCCGGCCGGTGATGGACTGGGTGATGGACCGGCTCGACGGGCTGGGGGTGACCGAGCTCATCTTCATCACCGGCCATCTCAAGGAGCAGGTCGAGGCCTATGCCCGGAGCCGCTACGCCATTCCCCAGCGGTTTATCGAGCAGAAAGTCCAGGACGGTACTGCCGGCGCGGTGAACCTGGCCCGGCCCCACGTTCACGAGCCCGTGCTCATCATCTTCGTGGACACGGTGTTCGAGGCCGACCTCACCCTGATCAACCGGACCGACGCGGACGGGATCATCTGGGCCAAGGAGGTGGAGGATTACCAGCGCTTCGGCGTGGTGGTCACCGACGCCCAGGGCTACATGACCCGCATCGTGGAGAAGCCGAGCGAGCCGATCAGCCGGCTCGCCAACATCGGACTGTACTATGTGCGGGCGGTGGACAGCCTGTGGCAGGGCATCGACCAGGTGCTGGCCCGGCCCAAGAACAAGGGCGAATATTTCCTCACCGACGCCTTCCAGTGGATGATCGAGCACGGAAAACGGATCCTGACCGCGGAAGTCGGTGGCTGGTATGATTGCGGCGCCCTCGGCACATTACTGGAGACCAACGCGACCCTGCTGAGCAAGGGCGCGGCCCGGCGGGTGGCGTATCCCGGCGTCACCCTGCACGATCCGGTCTACATCGAGGACGGCGTCACCATCGAGCGGAGCGAGATCGGACCCAACGTGTCCATCGAGCGAGGCACCCGGATCAGCGGCAGCCGGATCACCAACGCGATCGTGGGCCGCGACGCGGTGCTCACCGACGCGGTGCTCGACGGCGCGCTCCTCGGCAACGCGGTGGTCGTGAACGGATTCCAGGGGAGTGCCACGCTGGGCGACCATGCGGAGCTCGTGGGGAAGGAGCGCTCCTGAGCGTCGACGACCTCTGCCGGTCCTATCTGGACCTCAAGTACCACTTCGATCCGGCGGCGGGGAGCTCGGCCGGGCTGGTGTCCCATGACGCCCGGCTCGGCCGTTTCGATGCGGAGGCGGTGCGCGAGCACCTCGCGGGGCTTCGGGCCATCTCGGCGGCGGTGGAGGAGCTGGAGACCGACGGCCTCCAGGCCGAGATCGACCGGACCGCGCTCCTGGGCGAGATCCGCAACAGCATCTTCCGCCTGGAGTACGAGCAGCCTCACATCCGGAACCCGGGATTCTGGCTGACCCACGCGCTCCAGGGACTCTACGCCATTCTCGCCCGGCACGACGAGGCCGCCGGCGGACGGGCACCCGCGGCCCTCGAGCGGCTCAAGAGCCTGCCCCGCTTCCTCGACGAAGGCCGCGCCACCCTGCGGGAGCCGCCGTCGGTGTTCGTGGACAGCGCCCTCGGGATGCTCGGGGGCGGCGGGGAGCTCGTGGTGCAGCTCGCGGCCACCCTCGGGAGCGAGGCGCCGGGCCTCCAGGGCGAGCTGCAGGCGGCGGCGGGTCAGGGGCTCGAGGCGCTCAAGCGGTTCGGCACCGCCCTGCGGGACGAGATCGAGCCGGCCGAAGATCCTCAGTCCTTCGCGGTGGGCGAGGAGCAGTTCAGTCGTCGGCTGCACCACGAGCACGCCCTGGTGGCGGGCGCGCCCGAGCTCTGGCGCTACGGCCTGCACCTGCAGCAGGAGACGGAGGCCGAGCTCGCCGCGGCGGCCGGCCGGCTCAATGGGCGGCCCTGGCGCCAGCTGGTGGACGACCTCCGCAACGACGCGCCCGCTCCGGACGGCATTCTGGGCGCCTATCGGGCGGAGCTGGAACGGGCCCACGCCTTCGTGGCCGAGCGCGACCTGGTCTCCATGCCGCGCGACCGGGTGGAGGTGGTGGCCACCCCGGCCTTTCTCTCTTCGCTGGTGCCGTTCGCCGCCTACGAGCCGCCGCCGATCTTCCTCGGCGCGCAGACCGGCCGCTTTTACGTGACCCGGCCCGACGCATCGGCCAGGGGCGAGGCGCTGCAGCGCCAGCTCCGGGGCCACTGTCTCCACGCGATTCCGGCCATGGTGGCGCATGAGGCGTATCCGGGCCACCACCTCCAGCTCACGACCGCGCAGGGGCTCACCTCGGAGGTCCGGCGGCATCTGTGGACGCCGGTCATGGTCGAGGGGTGGGCGCTCTACTGCGAGCAGCTCATGGAGGAGGCGGGGTTCTACCGCGATGCCGAGTCGCGCATCTTCCTCTTGGTGAATCTGCTCTGGCGCGCCGTGCGGATCGTGCTCGACGTCGGGCTGCACACCCGGGGGATGACCCCGGCGGAGGCGGTGGACTACATGGTCGACCATCTGCCGATCGAGCGCGCCAACGCCGAGGCGGAGGTGCGCCGCTACTGCGCCTGGCCCACGTACCAGCTCTGCTACGCGGTGGGACGGCGCGAGCTGCTTGGCCTGCGGGACGCCTACCGGCGCCGCGCCGGCGAGGGCTTCCAGTCCAAGCGGTTCCACGACGAGCTGCTGGCGTACGGCGGATTGCCGGTCGCGCTGGCGAGATGGGGGATGGATCTGGGAGAGTGAGCATCCGAGCGCCGTTACCCGTCCCAGGGATCCGATGAACATCACCGTCCTGACCTACCTCGACAGCGAAGACGAGAACTCCAAGGAGTACGACCCGGTCGTCCCCCAGGTCGCGCGCACGCTGCGCAAGCTGGGACACCGGGTCTCCATCCTCGGCGTCCACGGCGACCTCAAGCGGCTCGTCAGCCGCCTGAGCCGGCGGAAGCCGGAGCTGGTCTTCAACCTGATGGAGATGTTCGGCGACAACGTCTTCGGGGACATTCCGGTGGCGGGGCTGCTGACCCTCCTGGGGCTCAAGTACACCGGCAGCGGGCCGGGCGAGCTCTACCTGAGTCAGGACAAGGGTCTCACCAAGAAGCTGCTCGCCTTCGAGGACATCCTGTATCCGCGCTTCGCGGTGTTCTCCCGCGAGAGCGCCTTCGAGACCGGCGGCAACCTCCGGATGCCGCTCTTCGTCAAACCGCTCCGCTCCGATGCCTCGCTCGGGATCGGGGGCAAGTCGCTGGTGCACGATCCGGTCGCGCTGATGGAGCGGGTCAATGCGATCGCCAAGGAGCTGGACGACGCGGCGCTGGCGGAGGAGTACATCGAGGGGCGCGAGTTCTACGTGGGCGTGCTGGGCAACGGGCCGACCGCCAAGGCTCTGCCGCCGGTCGAGATCGACTTCACCGGGTTTCCCGAAGGCGTTCCCAAGGTGATGGACAGCAAGGCCAAGTGGGACGAGCGCAGCAAGGAATACAAGGGGACCCGCTCGGTGCTGGCCACGATCCCCGACGAGCTCCGGGCCCGGCTGCAGAAGGTGGCGGTGGACGCGTACCGGGCCCTGCGGGTCCGGGACTACGGACGGGTCGACATCCGGCTCACCGAAACCGGCGAGATCTACGTCCTGGAGGTCAACGCCAGCTGCTACCTCGAGCGGACCGGCGAGTTCGCCATGGCGGCCGCGGCCGCCGGGCTCGACTACCCCCGGCTGATCGAGCAGATCCTCAACCTGGCACTCGAGCGCTACCGGCGCCGGCGCTGACCCGGCCTTGCCCCTCGACCCGGCCGCCCCCATTCTTGGTCCCATGAGACCGGCCTGCATCCGCCCGCTCCTCGCCCTGCTCCTGGTGGCTACCTTCGGGGTGCGCACCATGGCGCCGGAGCTGATGCGTGGGTGCGGGCCCAGCACCGGCGTCGTCCATCACGATATGGACGGCGGCGGGCACGACCACCACGCCACCCATCAGGTCGACCGGTGCGAGTGCGTGGGCCATTCGTACAAGGTCGTCTTCACCGCGCCGCCGGTCCGGGCGCTGCTCGACGCCGCGGTCGCAGCGTTCGCGCCGGTCGAGCCCTCCTCCTCGAGCCTGGTGCGGCGCGCCGCGCCGGCTCACGTCCTCCCCTTCGCTCAAGCCCCTCCCGCCGCTCGCCTCGCCTGACCTTCGGGGTCGGGTCACCACGCAATCCGGGCTGATCGTCTGACGCCGCGCGGGATTCCCGTGCCGGCGAACCACGGCCAGTGAGGCACGAGTGAGGGAACACGCATTCAAGCTGCCGTTTACCACGGCAGTGCTGGCGCTGCTGGCGCCGGCGGCGCTTCACGCGCAGGGCACATCAGGCAGCACCGACAGCTCCAAGGTCACCGAGCTGGCGCCGATCGAAGTGACGGCCAGTCACGCGGCCCAGTCGCCCCCGCCGCCGGTCGAGACCGTTCAGGTCAGCGCCGAGGAGATCCAGAGCACTCCGGCCACCGATCCGTACGACCTGGTCCGTCGGGCCTCGGGCATCGAGGTCCACCAGCAGGGGCAGGGACCGGGGTTCGCGTCGGACGCGGTCATCCGGGGGTTCACCTCCGACCACTCGTCGGACGTGCTGCTGGTCCTCGACGGCGCGCCGATCAACCTCCCCATTCACGGCCATGTGGAGGGGTACGCCGACTGGAGCGTCCTCTCGCCCGCGGCCGTCACCGGCATCCGGGTCATTCACGGTCCGGCCAGCCCGTTCTACGGCGACTTCGCTTTCGGCGGGGTGGTGGAAGCGACCACCGCGATGGACGCCGAGGGTACCATCGGATCGGTGGAAGGGTCCAGCTTCGGTGACGCCGGCGGCTGGGTCCGCACCGGCCGGCGCCGGAGCGACCGCGGCTATGCGATCGCGCTGGACGGCACCAGGCAGGAGGGCTGGCGGGATAACTCGGGCTATCTCCTGGGCAACGGCAGCCTGGCCGGGTGGCGCCAGATCGGCTCGGGGCGGCTGGATGGCGGCGTGCTGCTCTACGGCTCGGGCTGGGACTCGCCTGGGTTCGTCTCGGTGGAGCGGTACAACGCGGGCGACCTCGAGGCCGCCACCGATCCGACCGATGGCGGCGACGCCGGGCGGGTGGTGGCCCATGGGCACTACACCCAGCCGGTGGGCACCAACACGACTTTCGACGCCACGCTGTGGGGCCAGGGCGTCCGCTCCAAGGTCTACCTGAACATTCCCGAGGATGGCCAGGTCTCCCAGACCGAGGAGGAGGACCGCCGGGTCGCGTTCGGCGGCCAGGCCATGCTCGCCAAACACCTGGGTGGGGGCGAGCTCGACCTCGGGGTGAGCGGCCGGGCCGACTGGACCGAGTACAACCTCTACAACACCATCGCCCGCCAGCGCGCCGGGCAGGAACAAGGCGACGACGGCGACTATCAGAACGGCGCGGTCTTCGGTCGCTGGCGGGGGCTCATCGGCACCCGGATCGTCTACGACGTGGGCGGCCGGCTGGATGTGGTGCGCTACTCGTCGCTGGACCTGCTGGATCCCACGGCGGTCCGGGGCACCGACACGCGGACCATCGCCAGTCCCAAGCTGGGCGCTCGGTACCTGCTGAGCAGCCGGGTGGCGTTGCTGGGCAACCTGAGCCGCGGCTTTCGCGGCGCGATCGGGGTGATCGGCGATCCGTCCCGGCCGCCGGTGACCGCGTGGTCCAAGGAGCTGGGCGCCAGCTACGACGACAGCCGGCTGCACGCCCAGGTCGCCCTGTTCCGGATCGACGTCTCGGACGAGCGGATCATGGATCCGGTGACCCGGGAGGTGTCGGACGCCGGCCAGAGCGTACGGCAGGGTGTGTCGCTCGATCTGACCTGGACCGCCGTGCCGCGGGTCCGGCTCCTGTTCGAAGGCACCTATAACGATGCCAAGATCACCGACATCGCCGAGCGCGATGCGTTGGCCGTTTCCGATGGGCTGTCGGCCGCCGTCGCCCCCGCGCCGCTGGTGCCGAACCTCCACGACGTGCCGCTCACGCCGGGGTCGAAGGTTCCCGGCGTGGCGAGCTGGCTCGGCCGCACCGGCGTCGAGGCCGACCTCCTGAAGGCGCTCACCAGCCGGGCGCTGGTCCGCTTCTCGGGCCCCTTCACCCCGATCGGCGAGCCCGGCGTCCGCACCCAGGAGTACGCGGTACTCGACCTGGGCGCCTCGATCCGCCTGGGCCAGTCGGGCACGACGCTGGATCTCGATCTGCTCAACGCGTTCGACACCCGCTACCCGGAGCTCAGGGCCTCGGGCTTTCTGAATCCCGGCGCTCCCCGAAGCCTTCGCGCGGCCATGCGCTTCGGCGGCGTCTGAATCCGTCCCCGACCACCAACGGAGAACACCACATGCGATCCAGCCTTCTGGCCCGAACCCTTCCCGCGCTTCTGCTGACCGGCGGGCTCACGGCCTGCAGCGACAACGAGAGTCCGTCCGGAACGGAGGATCACACCCCCACGTCGTACACGGTGCTGGTGAACGGCAGCGAGATGCAGCCACCCATCGTGCTGGTCGAGGGGCAGGCGGTGACGGTGCAGCTCAAGTTCTTCAATGCGGAGGACGAGGATCTCGATATCGTCGAGGGCACCCACTTCGGGGGCCTTACCTTTTCGCCCGAGGACCTCGCGACCGTGGTCCGGGACCCCGCACACAACTACCGCTTCACCGTCACCGGCGAGACGGTCGGGATCGGCACCGTCCAGGTGAGCCATGGACACGACGCATCGGCCGACGAGACCACCTTCGCGCCGGTGCCCGTCACGGTCGAGGCGTCCGACTAAGGGAGGTAGCTTCCCCGCTGGACGTGATTCATCGCGAGCCCGGTGACGAAGGTGGTGAAGGCGACGATCGCCGCGCTTTCCCGGGTCAGCGCGTATCCCTGGCGGAGCTGCTCGGCCCGGTCCGCCAGGTAGCGGACCAGGACCCGGGTACGCTCCGGGAAGTGTCCGGTCCAGCGGAAGACGTTGGCGAGCAGCTCCGGCTCCAGCCGGCGGATCAGGGGCGCCGCCGGCGCGAGCGGGTCGTCGAGTGACATCCCCTCGACGCCGCCCAGGTCCTCGAAGATCGCCCGCAGGGCGCCGTCGAGGCCGGGCGGCACTTCGCCCAGCACCCCCGCGGTGTCCTTGTAATAGTGCCCGAGCGAGTATTCGATCTCGGCCACGTCCTCGTCCAGCTCGGCGCTGGTCACCACCGGATCGCGCTCCCTGAGCTCCTGCATCATCCGATCGCAGTACTGCAGCTTGGCCCCGGCCACCGGCCAGCCACCGTATTCCGCCCGCCAGTCGAGCCCCGGCGTCATCCACACGGCGAAGGTCTCCGACCAGTCCTCGTCCGGATGCTTCTGCGCGTACCACCCGGGCAGGTGCCGCACGTAGCGACGGCTGAACGGCTCGGGGCGGTACTCCTCGGCGTAGGGCTGGGTGATCGAGCCGAACTGCTTGACCCACTCCTCCTCGTCGTACAGCCGGTAGGCGTAGTTGACGACGTGGCCCATCTCGTGGCGGAGATAGCGCAGGATGTCGGCCCGGTCGAAACCCTCGACGTGTCCCACCCGCTCGGCGTGGAGCGCCGTGAGATCGGGCCGGGCCAGGTAGAAGGGGATGGCGATGGCGATGGTCTCGAACGGCACCCCCCACTCGGTCGACAGGTAGAAGCGGGGACGCACCCGGGTGATGCCGGCCCGGCGCAGCTCGTCCCGGAACTCCTCGATGATCGGCTGGAGCGGGGTGCCCGTGATGGTGAGACCAAGGTCCCGGATCGGCGTGGCCCACAGGTTGGACTCGTGAAAGCGGGGGGGCGGTGGTGCGGGGACGGGCTCGGCGCCGGACATGGCGACAAACATACATGCTAGCTTCCAGCCATGCCCCGCCGCGCGCTGCAGTCACTCGATCCGGGCGCCCGGCCGGGCGGAGACGCCTCTGCTGCCCTGACGGTCCCCCCCACGGTCAAAGGCCTGTCGCTGGTGTCGTTGTTCAACGACTTCGCCAGCGAGATGGTGTATCCCCTCCTTCCGGCCTTCGTCACCGGCTCCCTCGGCGGCGGGCCGATGATTCTCGGCCTCCTCGACGGGGCGGCCGACCTGACATCCGCCGCGCTCAAGTTCTGGAGCGGCCGCCTGGCGGACCGACCAGGCTGGCGCAAGCCGCTCATCCTGCTGGGCTACGCCACCGCGATCCTGGTGCGGCCGCTCATCGCGGTGGCCGGCGCGGCCTGGCAGGTGGTCGGGTTCCGGGTGGTGGATCGGGTCGGCAAGGGACTGCGAACCCCACCTCGCGACGCCCTCATCGCGGCGGTCTCGCCGCTCGAGGTGCGGGGTCGCGCGTTCGGCTTCCATCGCGCAGCCGACCATTTCGGGGCCGTGATCGGATCACTGGCGGCGTGGTATCTGCTGACCCGGGGCGCCGAGGTGCGGAGCGTGATCGGGTGGAGCGTGGTGCCCGGGCTCCTGGCCTTCGTGCTCCTTGCGGCCGTCCTCCGCGGGGCGCCACCGCCGGCCGCGCCGGAGCCGCGCGGGGCGACTCCCGCCGCGGACGCGAGGGGACGGGTGTTCTGGGGACCGATCCTGGCCCTCACGGCGCTGACGCTGTTCCGGCTGCCCGAGGCCCTCCTGCTCCTGCGGCTGCAGCAGCAGGGCGTGGCGGTCGCGGCCGTCCCGCTGGTCTGGGCGGGGCTGCACGTGGTGCGGAGCGCGAGCTCCTACCCCGGCGGGTGGCTCTCGGACCGGCTCGGTCCCAGGCTCGCGGTCGCCGCGGGTGGCGTGGTCTTTGCCATGGTCGCCGCAGCACTGTCCGTGGAGCTCGGCGTGGCCTGGGCGATCGCCGTCTTTCTCACCATGGGTCTGGTGGCGGGTTTGACCGAAGGCGCCGAGCGAGCCCTGGTGGCGCGTCTCGCCCCGGTGCGAACCGGACGGGGGTTCGGCGTCTATCACGCCCTCATCGGTCTGGCCGCGCTGCCGGCCGGACTCGCGTTCGGGGCGGTATACCAGGACCTCGGGCCGCATCAGGCGCTGCTGGCCAGTGCGGTGGGCGTCGCCGCGGCAGTGATGGTCTGGCTCATGATCACGGCGGATCGAACCGCCGGGGAGACTCGATGAGGGCGTGGTGGGCGGCACTGGGTCTGGCAACGATAGCTACGAGCGCGTCGGCCCAGGTGCTGGTGCGGGTCGGTGATCCCTCCCGCGCGACCTATTCCGAGCTGCACGAGGCGCTGCATGACAGCACGCCCGCGGCCGATTCGGTCCGTGCCGTGATGCGGCAGTCCAAGCCCTCGGTGCTCTGGGATCGGGTACGCGCGGCGCTCGCCGGCCAAGCGCCGTGGAACGATGCCCCCCTCGCGCTCACCCGCCTGGCCGAGCTGCGCGATCGCGCCTACGCGGACAGCGCCGCCCGTCTGGCCAAGGCCATCGCGGCGGGCCAGGTGAAGGCCCCGCCGGCTCAGGACCCGTCGGATCTCCTGGCGCCGCTGCATGCCGTCGGACTCGAGCGGGCGCGGGCGGTGCGGGGTGACAGTGCCGTACTCGAGGCTCTGCTGGCGAAGATTCCCACCCGGGAGTACGACGTGGGCGACGCCTGGGTCTTGGGCCGTATTCCCAGGAGCTCCGACTCGATCCAGGCTCACTTCCTCGCGGCGGACGACACCGAGCTCAAGGTCCGCTGGCTCACCCTGCTCACCTTTTCCAGCGACACCGCCGCGATCCCCCTGCTCGCGAGGGTCTACGCCGCACCGGACAGCTTCGGCGTTCCCCCCCGCTACGCAGCCCGCGCGTCGGACGCGCTGCTCTGGATCGGCACCCGCGGGAGCCTGCAGGCGCTGCTCGACGCGCGCGGCCGCGCCAAGGCGAACGGCGCCTACGCCGATCCGGCGCTGTCCCGTGGCGGGTACGACTTCCTGGATAACGACAGCTCGGCCGTGATCTCGCGGACCGGCAAATGGCTCACCGAGTGGATTCGGGAGCTGCCGGCGCGCTGACGGCAGGGCTCAGTGCAGCACGATCTCCGCCCATGTGGCCCGCACGTCACCGCGGCGGCCGAAGGTCGCTGCGATGGAGCATTGCGGGCGCGCGACCCGGGTGGGCGACGGATGGCGGGGTACTAACAGCATCGCGTCGGGCCGTCCCCGTACCGCCGCTTGACGAATTCGTCATAGAAGCGACGCTCGGACGGAACGGGGCGCTCGGGGTGGCAGCGCCGGAGATGCGCCACGTATGCCTGGTAGTCCGGCATGCCGGCGACCCGGCGTATGATCGCCAGTGCTTCGCGGAGCACGCCGCGTCCCCGCGCCGCCGCGCCATCGCGCTCACACATAGGCCGTCTCCACGAAGGGCGTTTCCTTGGCCACGGCCGGGCGCCGGCGGGTGAGGACCAGCACCCATTCCCGGGCCGACGCCGCCACGACCATCACGGTCACCAGCATGAAGACGATCGCCATTACCGCGTCGAGGCGGTCGTTGAAGATGAGCCGCGCTCCCCGCGCCGGCTCGATCGCGCCGGCGGCGAGCTGCTGGGCCACCAGTCCCGCGTGGGCGAGAAAGCCGAGCCGCGGGTCGTCGGCGAAGACTTTCTGCCAGCCGGCGGTGAGGGTCACCAGCAGGACCCAGGCGAGCGGGGCCAGGGTGACCCAGGCATAGCGGCCCTTCCCACCCTTGATCAGGATCGTGGTTCCCACGCAGAGCGCCACCGCCGCGAGGAGCTGGTTGGCGATGCCGAACAGCGGCCAGAGCGAGTTGATCCCGCCCAGGGGATCGTTGACACCCTGCACCAGGAACCAGCCCCACCCCGCGACGACGGCGGCGGACGCGACGATGGTGCTGGGATACCAGGAGGTCCGGCCCAGCGGCTCCCAGAGGTGGCCGATCACCTCCTGCAGCATGAAGCGGCCCACCCGGGTGCCGGTGTCCACCGTGGTGAGAATGAACAGCGCCTCGAACATGATGGCGAAGTGGTACCACACGGCCACGAGGCTCGCGCCGAAGGCCCCGCTCAGGATGTGGGCCATCCCCACGGCGAGCGAGGTCGCGCCGCCGGCGCGGCCCAACAGGGTCTGCTCGCCCATCTCGCGGGCGAGGGCGCCGATCTGTTCCGGGGTCACGGTGAACCCCCAGGTCCGGATCACTTCCGCGGCCGAGTGCGCGTTCCCGCCGAGGGTGGCGAGGGGCGCGTTGATGGCGAAGTAGACGCCGGGATCGAGCAGCGACGCGGCACACATGGCCATCACCGCCACGAAGGACTCCATGAGCATGCCGCCGTAGCCGATGAGCCGGGCATCGCTCTCCCGGACCAGCATCTTGGGCGTGGTACCCGACGCGACCAGGGCGTGGAAGCCGCTGATGGCGCCGCAGGCGATGGTGATGAAGGCGAAGGGAAAGAGCTTGCCGGCGAAGATCGGCCCGGTCCCGTCCACGAAGCGCGTCACGGCGGGCATCCGGAGCGGCGGCAGGACCAGCAGGATGCCGAGCGCGAGCAGCAGGATGGTGCCGATCTTCATGAAGGTGGAGAGGTAGTCCCGGGGGCAGAGCAGCATCCACACCGGCAGCACGCTGGCGACGAACCCGTAGCCGATCACGGCGTAGGCCAGCGTCGGCGCCGACCAGGTGAAGAGCGGCGCCAGCGTTGCCGACTCGGCGACCTGCCGCCCGCCGACCAGCGCGGCGATCAGCAGCACGACCCCGACCGCCGAGGCCTCGAGCGTGTGGCCCGGCCGCCAGACCTTCATCCAGAAGCCCATCAGCACGGCGATCGGAATGGTGCAGAGGATGGCGAAGACGCCCCAGGGACTGTCCTTGAGCGCGTTCACCACGACCAGGGCCAGCACCGCCAGCAGGATCACCATGATGGCGAGCACGGCCAGCATGGCGAACACGCCGGTGACCGCGCCGGTCTCCTCCTTGGCCATCTGGCCCAGCGACTTCCCGTCCCGGCGCATGGACCCGAACAGGATGATGAAATCCTGGACCGCGCCGGCGAGCACCACGCCGAACACGATCCAGATGGTGCCCGGGAGATAGCCGAACTGCGCGGCCAGCACCGGCCCGACAAGGGGACCGGCGCCGGCGATCGCGGCGAAGTGGTGTCCGAAGAGCACCCAGCGGGTGGTCGGCACGAAGTCGCGGCCGTTGGCCAACCGCTCCGCCGGGGTAGCGCGGCGGTCGTTGAGTCCGAAGACCTGATCGGCGAGGAAGCGGCTGTAGAAGCGGAAGGCGACGAGGTAGGTCCCCACGGCGGCGAGCACGAGCCAGGCGGCGCTGATCGTCTCGCCGCGGTGCAGGGCCAGGACGCCCCAGGCCGCGGCGCCGGCCAAGGCGAGGAGGGACCACGCGAGTTTGGGGAGCATGGAGGAAATAAGGTGGAAGGGGGAACGGGGAAAGGGGAAGGGGGCACGCGAATGGCGAAGGGCGAGGAGCGAAGGAGGCGCAACCAGGAGTTCCAGGCATACCCGCTTCGCCTTTCGCTCTTCGCCCTTCGCCTTCCCCCTTCCCCTCCCCATCGCCGCCCCGTACCTTAGCCTGTCTATGCCCTTGCCATCCTTCGGGTTCGGCCAACGACCTTCGTGGGAGTTCGAAGCCCCGGAGGCCAGCGGGACGGTGCTGGAAGAGCCTCGGGCGCAGCCGATCGCCAAGGGGTGGCAAGGCAAGGTCGTGATCGTCACCGGGGGCGCCACCGGCCTTGGGCGCACGATCGCGATGGAGTTCGGCAAGCTCGGGTGCAGCGTCGCCTTCTGCTTCGTCACCATGCCCGGACGGGACGTGAGCGAGCAGGCGCTGCTCACCGAGACCGCGCTCATGGCCATGGGCGTCGGAGTCCACGCCAGCCTGTGCGACGTGCGCGACCGCGACGCGGTCGAACGCTTCGTCGCCGACACCCGCCAGCGCCTCGGCGGGGTGCACTTCCTCATCAACAACGCGGGCATCGCGAGCGACGGCGCACTCTGGCGGCTCAGCGAGGAAGCCTGGCGCGAGGTGCTGGACACCAACGTCACCGGCGCGTTCAACTGCATCCGCGCGGTGGCGCCCCTGTTCCGCAGCCAGCACTACGGCAAGATCGTGAGCGTGAGCGCCCATCAGGCCGACCGGCCCGGTTTCGGCGTGGCCAACTACGCCGCGAGCAAGGCGGCCCTGCTCGGACTGACCCGCGCGGCGGCGGTGGAGCTGGGACCCGCCAACGTGAACGTGAACGCGGTGGCGCCCGGCTTCATCCGCACCGAGCGGATGGCCATGCTCCCTTCCGAGGTGATCGAGCGGGCCCAGAAGAGCTCCGTGCTCGGCCGAGTGGCCGATCCGGAGGACGTGGCCCACGTCGTCAGCTTTCTCTGCTCGGAGTCGGCCCGCCATATCACCGGCCAGACCATCGTGGTAGACGGCGGCCTCTCGCTGGAGTAGACCACCTACACCGGGCCGCGGCACCGGTTTACTTTTTCGCCGTGACCCGCGCCCGCAGTGTCATCCTCATCGCCCCCCTGCTGCTTGCCTGCGCCGCCTCGGCGCAGCAGCCGGAGAAGTCCGGCGCACCGCCGGCGCCCGAGCCGCCGCCCGCGGCCGCTCCGGTGCCGACCATGAGCCTGTCCGGCCAGAGCATCCCGGTCATGCCGATGACCATGGTCGCGGCCGACCCGGCGCTGGTGTCGGACACGATCTATGCGCCCTGGCGCGATCGCCGCACGGCGCTCTCCATGGCCGACAGCGTCATCGGCGACGCCTTTGCCGGCCGGGCGCCCGAGGTCAAGTGGGTGCTCCCACCCGAGCTCAGGAAGGTCGCCCGCCGCTCGCCGGGGATCGTGGACGATCCCGACCTCATGGGCCAGGCGGTGCTGCGCTCGCCCAAGCTGCACGACATTCCCGACCCGCTGCGCTCCTCGCTCCGCAACCTCTCGGCGGTGACCGGGGGAGGGCGGACGGTGATGGTGCCGGCGGTCATCGGGTTCGGGCGCCAGGCCGACGGCCGGATTCGGGCCGACCTCACCCTGGTGCTGGCCGACGTGCGCAACGGGCACGTGATCTGGCGCTCGGTGCCCACGGGCACTGGTGCCACGCCGCGCGAGGCGCTGGACTCCGCTCTCACGGTGGCGCTGCCGGTCGACGTCGGCGGGCCATGACCTACGACGTCACCCTGATTCCGGGCGACGGCATCGGTCCGGAGATCACCGCCCAGACGATCCGGGTGCTCGAGGCCACCGGCCTCCGCTTCAACTGGGATGAGGAGCTGGCCGGCATGGCGGCGGTCGATGCCACCGGAACCCCGCTCCCCGACGCCACGGTCGAGAGCATCCGCAAGAACGGCATCGCCCTCAAGGGTCCGCTCACCACGCCGGTCGGCACCGGCTTCCGCTCGGTCAACGTCGGCCTCCGCAAGGAATTCGAGCTCTTCGCCAACGTCCGTCCCGCCAAGACGATCGTCCCTGGCGGGCGGTTCGAGGACGTGGACATCGTGCTGGTGCGGGAGAACCTCGAGGGGCTCTACATCGGGGTGGAGCACTTCGTCCAGATCGGCGACGACCCGCGCGCGGTGGGCGAGTCGATGGCGATCGTGACCCGCAAGGGCTGCGAGCGGATCGTGCGCTACGCCTTCGAGTACGCCCTCAAGCACGGGCGCCGCAAGGTCACCATCGTGCACAAGGCCAACATCCTCAAGATGGTGAGCGGCCTCTTCCTCGAGGTGGGCCGTACCATCGCCAAGGAGTACGAGGGCCAGCTCCAGAGCAACGACATGATCGTGGACAACACCGCGATGCAGCTGGTGCTCCGGCCCGAGCAGTTCGACGTCATGGTCACCACCAACATGTTCGGCGACATCCTGAGCGACGAGGTGAGCGGGCTGGTGGGCGGGCTGGGGCTGGCGCCGGGCGCCAACATCGGCACCAAGGCGGCGATCTTCGAGGCGGTCCACGGCAGCGCGCCCGACATCGCCGGGAAGGGCCTGGCCAATCCCTCGGCCCAGATGCTCGCCGCCGCGATGATGCTCGACCATCTGGGCGAGCTCGACCGCGCCGAGCGGATGCGTCGCGCCGTCATCGAGACCATCGTGCAGGACCAGATCCGGACCCGCGACCTCGGCGGGGACGCCAGCACCGCCGCCTTCGGGGAAGCCGTTGCTCGGCGGGTTGCCTGAGGTCCCCTGCGCACGCTGCGGGGAGCGGGTCGCGGGGCTGCCCTGGGGCGAGCTCTGCCCCGCCTGCCGAAGCCAGCGCCAGCGGCGTGCATCCCGGCTGGCCAATCGCATCTCCCTCGCGGCGACGGTTCTGATGGGTCTGTACGTCGCCTTCCGCATGCCCCCCGATCCGATGGCTCGGCTGTACGGGGCGATCGCCGTCCTGGCGACCTACATCATCGTGCGCCGCATCGCGGTGCGCGTCGCGATGGAGACGATGCAATGAAATGTGTGGCGGTGGTGGCGGCACTGGCGATGCCGCAGATCCTGGCGGGACAGTCGTCGCTCACGATCTACAACGACGGCCGAGTGCTGGTCCGGCGCGAGCTGCCGGCCACGCTTCCCAAGGGGTCGTCCACCCAGCGCCTGGCGCTGGGTGCGCTGGATCCCGCGTCCGTTTTCTCCCTGGATCCCGACGTCACCCTGACGCGACTGAGCTACGACGGCGCCACCGACGAGGCCAGCGTGCTGCGCCGGTCGGTGGGGAAGCGGGTGGTGTTCCGGATTCCCGAGTCCACCGACACGGTGAGCGCGCTGGTGCTCGGGGTGGACCCCCTGCGCCTCCGTATGCCGGACGGGCGGGTCAGCTTCACGCCGCCCGGCGCGGCGCTCTATCCGGCCGAAGTCGCCGTGGCCGACCCGACCCTGACGCTCGACCTGGAGAGCGCGCGCGCCAAGGAGGCGCTCGGTCTCGGGTACTTCACCGGCGGCGCCACCTGGCAGGCGAGCTATCAGGCCGTGCTCGGGCCCAAGGAGGCGAGGGTGACCGGCATGGCGGTGCTCGAGTCGCAGGCGCTCCGCTCCGACAGCGCCAGGGTTCAGCTCCTCGCCGGCAGCGTGGGCCAGGCCGGCCCCGCCGCGCCGCCGCCGATGCCGATGGAGAAGCGGGCCCAGATGGCCGCCTTCGCGGACGCCGTGGCGGTGGAGCAGCGGGTGGGTGAGTTCCATCTCTACACCCTTCCCGGCCGGCACAACCTGCTGCCGGGGCAGACCACCTCGGTGGCGCTGTTCGCGCCGGCCCAGGTGCCCTACGAGCGAACCTACGAGGTCCGGGGACAGATCCCCTTCTGGGGCATTCTTCCTCAGCAGGGCGACGAGGAGACCGTTCCGGTCGAGGTGAGCTATACGCTCAAGCGCCCCCGCGACGGCGAGTTCGGCCGGCGCCCACTGCCGGGCGGAGTCGTCCGTCTGTATCAGGCCGACAGCAGCGGGCAGCAGCAGCTCGTGGGCGAAGCCGGGGTCCAGCACACCGCCGCGGGCGAGGACGTGCGACTCGCGGCGGGCACCGCGTTCGACTTCACCGCCAAGCGGGTGCAGACCAGCTACGTCACCCGGCGGGACAGCACCAAGGCGGCCGGAGTCCGGACCGTCGCCACCGCCGAGTACCGGGTGACCGTCGCCAACGCGACCGACAGCGCGGTCGCGGTGGACGTCCTGGAGGAGCGGGGCGGCGAGTGGACGGTTCTCTCCAGCTCGGTGCCGGGCGAGAAGCTCTCCTCCACCCGCACCCGCTTCCGCGCCAAGGTGCCCGCGCGGGGCGAAGCCGTGATCACCTACCGCGTCCGGATCGTCTGGTAGTGGCCGCCACGGTCACCATCGCGCACCTGTCCGACCTCCACTTCGGCGGCTACGCCGATCTGGCCCAGATCGAGACCCTGGAGAAGTTCCTGCCGACGATCGGGGCCGGCGCGACGGTGGTCTCGGGCGATCTGAGCCAGCGGGCGCGGCACGGCGAGTTCCAGGCCGCCCATGCCTTCCTGGAGCGCCTGCGGACCGTGATGCCGGTGCTGGTCGTCCCCGGCAATCACGACATCGCCTGGTGGCGCAGTCCCCTCGGCCTGGCCGGGGAAGCCCGCAAGTATGCCAAGTACACCCGATACTTCGGCGATCTTCGGCCGGTGATGGAGATTCCAGGCGCCATCATCGCGGGGGCACTCAGCAGCTACGGGGTCGCCCTGGGCTCGCTCACCTGGAACCTGCGGGACGTCGCCGTGAAGGGGCACCTGCCCGCGGCCGAGACCGAGCGGGTCAAGGCGATCTTCGCGCGGGCGCCCGCCGGGACCCCCCGGATCCTGACTTTTCACCACAACGTGCTCCCGGGCGGGATCAGCCATCGCATGGGTCTGGCCCGCTGGCGATCCGCCTACCGCCGGCTCGTCGCCACCGGCGCCGACGTGATTCTCTGCGGGCACGACCATCAGGAGGGCGCGGGCCAGATCGAGGGCGCCGTGGCGGTGAGCACCTCGGGCACGCACAGCTCCCGCGCGCGCGGCGGCCGACCCTCGGTGTTCAACCTGGTCCGGGTGGACGACCATGCGGTGCACATCCAGCATTTCCGCTGGGAGGCGAAGGAGCGCCGATTCCTTCCCTCGGATGCGTTTTCGTTTGCCCGAGCCGGTGCACCCAAGGTGGCCGTGTCGGTGGCCGGCGGCGACCAGGCGCTGTGAGCGGCCTGCCCGACTGGCTCCCCGAGCGGCTGCGACTGCTCGGCCTTCGCGACGCTTCCCGCATCCTCACGCACACCAACCGCACCGTGATGGTCAGCATCGGCTCCGACCGGACCGTCCGCATCCATCGCGGCTACGCCTGGGCGTCGGACCGGGTGCTCCGGGCGGTTGTGCGCTTTCTCGATGCTCGGGCGCCACGGCGGGTGCGGCGGCAAGCCCAACGGGAGCTGCTGGCCTTTCCGGCGGAGCAGTACGCGCCGCCGCCACCGCGCGCGCCGCGGCCGGATCGGGCCCGGCCCGGCGACCTGCGCTTCCTGGAGCGGCTGCGGCAGGCCCACGCGGAGCTCAATCGGCGTCATTTCGGCGGGACATTGGGCGAGCTTCCCATCCGACTCTCGGGGCGAATGCGCACCCGGTTGGGTGAGCTGGCGGTCGAGCCTCGCAGCGGGCGTCCGCTGGAGATCGCCATGAGCCGTAGGCATCTGGCCCGGCACGACTGGTCCGAGGTCGAGCACACTCTGCTCCACGAGATGGTGCACCAGTGGCAGGCGGAGAGCGGACTCAGGGTGGACCATGGGCCGACGTTCAGGCGGAAGGCCCGGGAGGTGGGCGTGCTCCCGGCGGCGCGCCGGCAGGTGCAAGCCGTTCTCGGACAACGCCAGGCTGGTTAAACTTCAGGGGCTCCGCCGAACGACCAGGAGCGAGGCAAGTCGGCAGCAGTCATCCCCTTTGCACACATCGCGATGGGTCCGGGGCACGGCGGGCGGAGGGAACGGGAATTGCTCGAACCGCGCGACGCTGGCCGTGGACTCAGCTCGTTACCCGATCTGGGGTTGGAAGTCGGTACACCGGGGGTCCGGAAGCACGCCCGACGCCGCATAGGCCGGGGGGTGTGTCTCCGCCCCGATCTGGTGCCATTCCAGGTAAGCGCTTGTCGCCAAGGTGGTTCCGCGTTGGTGACCCGCTCCGGGCCGGAGCCGGGCTACCGTGCGGCACCGGACTCCTGCGACGGCGTCGTGCGGCAGCATTCGTTGCGATGATACCACATGTCCGGAGGCTGGTCCCTACGGTCACCGAGCGCTCGGCCGCCCCGCTTTCCGAAGAGGACGTGACGCCCATCGACGGCGTCGGCGGACGCTTCGCCCCGACAACGCGGCTTACCGTCGCCGTGATCGCAGCGTGCCCGTTCCCGGCGCGCCGAGGGACACCAGTCCGGATCCAGCGGCTGGCCGAAGAGCTCACCCAGCGGGGGCATCGGGTCGTGGTGGTGACCTACCATCACGGGACCGGGGAGCCCGACCCCAGTGTGGAGGTCCGCCGGATCCGCCCGATCCGGAGCTACCACCAGCTCGGCCCCGGGCCCACCTACCGCAAGCTGCTGCTGCTCGATCCCATGCTCATGGCGAAGCTGGCCGGCATTCTCCGCCGCGAGCGGGTGGACGTGATCCACGCGCACCATTTCGAGGGACTCGTGGTGGGGGCCGTTGCCCGCCTGGGCCGCCGCATCCCGATGATCTTCGACGTGCACACCCTCCTCACGTCGGAGCTACCACACTATCCGCTGCCCTTCATGCCGGCCGCGATCAAGCGCCTGCTCGCCTCCGCCGGCGACCGCCGCCTGCCGCACTGGGCGGATCATGTCGCCGTGGTTACCGAGCGCATCCGGGCCAAGCTGCTCGAGATGAGGGCCATTCCGGAGAATCGGGTCACGCTGGTCCCGAACGGGGTGGAGACCGACCTCTTTTCGCTGCCCGGCGCCAACGGCTGGAGCGCCGGTGCACGTCGGCCCACCCTGATCTTCACCGGGAACCTCGCGCCGTATCAGGGCGTGGACCTGATGCTCTCCGCCTTCCAGCGGGTGCTGGCGCGCCGGGGCGACGCCCGGCTGCAGATCGTGACCGAATCGTCGTTCGCGGCCTATGAGCCCATGGCGCGCGAGCTCGGCGTACACGGCGCGATCGACGTGGTCCAGGCCCCCTTCGCCGAGATCCCCGCCCTGCTGGCCGGTGCCGACGTCGCGGTGAATCCCCGCATCGACTGCGACGGAATCCCGGTCAAGCTTCTCAACTACATGGCCGCGTCGAAGCCGGTGGTCTCCTTCGTCGGCTCGGCCCCGGGGCTGACCCATCAGGAGACCGGCTGGCTGGTCTCGGACGGTGACGTCGACGGCTTCGCGCAGGGGGCCCTCGCGCTGCTCGACGACCACGAGATGGCGCGACGCCTGGGCCGGAACGCCCGCCAATTCGTGGAGGCGGAGCACAGCTGGGCCAAGTCGGCCGAGCTGTGCGAGGAGATCTACTACCGCCTGCTGGCCGCCCGACGCTGACCATGGCGACCTCGAACGGCCCCCGACCCTCGGTGTGCTACCTGGTCGCGGGGCACAACCTCCTTCCCACCGCCGGGCCGACCCGCAACGTGCTGAGTCTCGCCCGGGCGCTCAGCGACTTCGCCGACGTGACGGTGGCCTTCCGGCGTGTGCTGGAGCCGGTTCACGGCGAGCCCTTCGAGGTGGTGGAGATCGATCCTGCGACCGCCGACCATCCCCGACCGGTGGATGATGCCGCCGTACGCGGCATCGGATACCTCGAGTTCGTGGCCTACCTCCGGACACTCGACCGGTTCGCCCGTCGCCATCTGACCGAATTCGACGTGGTGCTGGAGAAGAGCTGGCTGCTCACGGGGTACACCACGGCCTGGTGCGGCAAGCACGGGATCGCGGCCGTGCCGGTCGTCAACCTGGTTCCCCTCGTCCGCCAGATCTGGAATCGCCCGATGAAGGCGGCCAAGAACTGGGTGGCCCGCGACCTCTCGGGACGGTATCTCCGCCACGCGCCGAGGATGATCGCCGAGAGCGACGATCTCAAGGCCAGCATGGTCCAGCGCTGGCGGCTGCCGCCTGCCCGGATCGAGGTGGTAGGCCTCGGGGTGGATCGCAGCCTGTTCCATCCCGCCGACCAGGACCAGGCCCGGCGTGCCGTCGGGATCGACGCCGATCGCACCGTGCTCATGTATGTCGGCGCGCTCGATCGGGCCCACGACCTCGGGCCGGTCATCGCCGCGATCACCCGCCTGGGCGATTCCCCGCTGCAGCTGCACCTCGTCGGCGACGGGGAGCACCGGTCGGAGCTGGAGCGGGCCGCCGGCGGATCGCCCCGGGTCGTCTTCCACGGCCGGGTACCCCATGCCGCCGTGCCCGGCTTCATCGCCTGCGCCGATCTCTGCCTCGCGCCCTATGATCCGGCCTTCTTCCCTCGCGGGCAGGTCGGATACGCCACGCTCAAGGTCCGGGAGTACCTCGCGTCCGGGCGCGCGGTCGCGACATCGCGCAGCGGAGTGTTGCCCGGGTTGATCCGCCCGGGGGCCACCGGCTTCCTCCTGGAGAACGACGCGGCCACCTGGACCCGCTTTCTGCTGCAGGAGCTGCCCGGCCGCAGCGTCCTCCGCACCATGGGGCTGGCCGCGGCGGAGACGCCCCTGGAAAGCTGGGAGGATACGGCCCGGGCCTACTGGCAGGTCTGCGAGCGGGTCCTGGCGCGCACGCGCGAGGCGGCCGCGGTCTGATGACGCTTGCCGTGCTGCTGGCCTACATCCACCTGGTCGCGAGCGTCCTGCTCGTGGGCTACTTCCTGTTCTGGCTGATCATGACCGTGGGGCTCGTGCGGCTCGAGCCCCCGTCCGACATCGGCCCGCTCACCTCGGCGATGCTGGCCGGCGCCCGCTGGCCGCCCGCGGGCGTACCTTGGGCGCTGCGACTCACCCTCCCCGGGCTCGGTTGGACCTTTCTCGCGGTGCTGGTGCTGACGGGCATCGCTGGCTCGCTGGGCGGCGCACGGTACCCCGTCGCGGGCGCGCTGGGACTCAAGCTCGCGCTGGTAGCGGCGCTCGCCGTGGCGCACGCCCGGCTCGGCCGACGGCCCACGCCCGGGCTCGCCCGCCTCTCCCTCGGTCTCGCCCTCGGCATCGTGGTCGCCTCGGTGCTGCTTTCCCGCTGACGACACGATGACGCTCTATCACCTCGCCGTCGCGCTGCATGTCGCGGCCGCCTGCCTCTGGCTCGGCCACATGTTTTTCTGGTCGCTCTTCAGCGGTCCGGCGCTCAAGAAGATCCAGCCCGCGGAGACTGCCGGGCGTCTGCGCGCGGTCATGCTCTGGCGCGGCGGCCTGGGCTGGCCGGCCCTGGCCGTGCTGGCGGTGACCGGCCTGTACCAGATGCGCTTCCGCGGCATCACCGCGGGCATGCTGGCCGATGGGACACTGCTGCAGAGCCACGCCGGGCGGATTCTGGCGGTCAAGCTGCTGCTGGTCCTGGCGATGGTCGGCTATCAGCTCGTGTTCGGCCACCGTCCGGCCCCGCGGGCGATTTACGTCAACATGCTCGCCGCGCTCCTGGTGCTCGGGGCGTCCGTGCTGCTGGTGCGGGGATAACCGTGGCCGGCGCGGTGCTGATGATCGGTCTCGACATGGGTGACGGCCGGCTGCTGGAGCGCTGGGCCGCCGAGGGGCACCTGCCTGCGCTCGCGGGGCTGCTGCGGACCGGTCGTGCGCAGTCGGTGGAGACGACGGCCGATGCGCTCCACGTGTCGGGGTGGCCCTCGCTCTACACCGGGACGCATCCCGGCGAGCACGGGGTGTACTACACCTTCCAGCCGGCGCCGGGCCGGCAGGGTTGGCTCAAGTTCCAGGGCAACCAGTACGGACGGCCTACGTTCTGGAGCCTGCTCGCGCGGGCCGGCGTCCGCTGCAGCGTGCTCGACGCGCCGTATACCCACCCCGAGCCGGGCGGGGCGAGCCAGGTGATCGACTGGGGAAGCTGGGCCCCCTACTGGAAGCCGGCGTCCACGCCGCCCGAGCTGCTCGATCGTCTCGCGCGCGCCCGCGGACGCTACCCGCTCGGCTTCCACGCGCTGGACGTCGGGATGGACCGGCTCGATCCGGCGGAGATGAGTCGCAAGCTGGTGCCCGCGGCGAAGGCCAAGACCGAGGCCGCGCGCTGGCTCATGGCGGAGCGGCCATGGGACCTCTTCTTCACAGTATACGGTGAGAGCCACGCCGCCGCGCACTACTGCTGGGGCGACGAGGCGGCGCTCCGCGCCGTGTACCAGGAAATCGACCGCGGCGTCGGCGCGCTGGTGGCGCAGGCCGGTTCGGACGCGACGGTCTACCTGGTATCGGGAGACGGAGTCGGCCCGAATCACGCCGGCTGGCACCTGCTTCCCGAGGTCCTGCGTCGGCTGGGCTACCTGGCGGAGCCATCGGAGGAAGGCGAGAAAGGCTCGGACCAGCCGGCCGGGCGCCGCTCGCTGGATCCGGTCAAGCTGGTGCGCGATCTGCTGCCCAAGGACCTGCGCAAGGCGATCGCCCGGAAGCTGCTTCCCGACGCGCTGCGGCACCGCCTGGCGCAGCGGGTAGACACCGCGTCGGTGGACTGGGCCCGCACCCGCGCCTATTGCCTTCCCACCGATCTCGAGGGACACATCCGGATCAATCTCCGGGGCCGAGAGCCCCAGGGATCGGTGGGGCCGGGTGACGAATACCGCCGCCTGTGCGACGAGCTGGTCGCGGCCCTGGAGACGCTCACGCAGCCCGAGACGGGCCGGCGAGCGGTGCGAGCCGTCCTTCGCACCGACGATCTCTACCCGGGGCCGCGACGCGACTACCTTCCCGACCTCATCGTGCTGTGGTCCGACGGCGCGCCGTTCACCACACTCGCGTCCCCGGCGGTCGGCACGGTGAGCGGGGCGTCGCCCGATGGACGACCCGGTACCCACGTGCCGCCGGGGTATCTCATTCGCGCCGGGCAGGGCGGGCAAACCCTCGGCCGGGTGAGCCACATCTGCGAGATCGCGCCGGAGCTGCTGCGCCGCTTCGGCGTGGCGGTGCCGGATTACATGGGGCGGGCGCCGGCCGCGGTGCCGGCGACGCCCCGGGGAGGCATGCCGTGACGGTGAAAGTGCTCCAGGTCGGCGTCGGTATCCGGGGGAGCCACTGGCTCGAGATCGTCCGGGACCACCCGGACGTCGACGCGGTGGGATATGTGGATCCGGACCCTCAGGCGGCGGACCGGGTGCGGCGGGCCGTGGGCGACGGGGCGAAGGTCTTCCCCGACCTCGACGCGGCGCTCGGCGCGGTCAAGGCCGATGCCGCCCTGGTGGTGAGCCCCTCGGCGTTGCACGCGGAGCACGCCATCCGCGCGCTCGAGGCGGGGCTCGCGGTCATGCTGGAGAAGCCGTTCGCGCTGACGGTGGACGACGCGCGCCGGGTCCTGGCCAAGGTCCGTGCGACGCGGCGGCCGCTGCTGGTCGCGGAGAACTATCGCTATCGGCCCTCGGAGCGCACCGTGCGACAGCTCGTGGCCGAGAGGCGTATCGGGCGGATCGATTCGGCGACGCTGATCGACCGGCGCAACATGCTGAGTCACACCGAGGGACCGTGGCTGGCAAAGATCGAATATCCCCAGCTGCAGGAGATCGCGATCCATCACTTCGACAGCCTGCGCTACTGGCTCGACCGGACGCCGACCAGCATCACGGCGCGGGCGTGGAACGCGCCCTGGAGCGACTACCGGCACGGCTCCAGCACCGAGGCGCTGCTCGACTTCGAAGGCATCCGGGTCCAATACGTCGGCACCATGCTGTCCAAGCGTTTCGCCTTCTCGCTCACCATCGAGGGTGAGGACGGCATCATCTGGACCGACCGCAAGCGGGTTTTCTGGCGCCGGCACGGCAGCCGCCTCCCGCGTCCGGTGCGACTGGTGAAGACCCCGCCGGGCGACGAGGCGAAGTACCCGCGGGAAGGCACCACCTCGCTGCTCAACTCGCTGCGCGACGCGGTGGAGAAGGGCGCCGTGCCGGAGACCAACGGCGAGGACAACATCTGGAACGTCGCCATGGTCGAGGCCGGGAAGCGCTCGGACCGGGAGGGGCGGACCGTGCCGATCGCGGAGCTCTACGCGCCGGACCGCGCGTGACGCGAGTGCTGGTCCTGGGCCTCGACAGCGCCGACGCGGAGCTGATCGAGCGCTGGGCCGACGCGGGCCACCTGCCGACGTTCGCCGCGCTTCGCCGGGATGGGACGTGGGGCCGCCTCGCCACCACGGCGGAGGTCCTGCACGTGTCGGCGTGGCCGACGATCTACACCGGGGCCCGGCCGGGTCATCACGGACTGTACCACGCATACCAGGCGCGCGCCGGCACCCAGGCGCTGCACCGGACCCGGGTGGAGTGGGGCGCCCTCCCGGCGTTCTGGCAGCTGCTCGACCGGGCTGGGCGGCGTTGCGTGGTGATGGACGCGTTCATGGACCGGCTGCTGAACGACTTCGGCGGCACCCAGATCGTCGAGTACGGCACCTGGACCTGGTTCTCGGACCCGGGCGGCAGGCCCAAGCGGCTCTACCGCGAGCTCATGCGGCGGTTCGGTCCCTACCCCGCGCCCGAGCACTCGAAGGTGCTCACGGTGCCGGAGCCCGCCTGGTTTCGCGACCAGCTGGTCGCGGGTGCGCGGCGCAAAGGCGAAGTGGTGCGCTGGCTGCTGGACCGAACGGCGTGGGACCTCGCCTTCATCGGCTTCGGCGAGCCCCATGGGGCGGGGCATTACCTCTGGCACCTGGGGGATGCCTCGTACCCCAGCCATCCGGCGACGCTCACGCCGGGGACCGAGCACGCCTTGCGCGATGTCTACCGTGCGGTCGACGAGGCGCTGGCGGTGATTCTGGAGGGGGTCGGCGGCGAGACCACCGTGCTGGTTACGTCCGGGGACGGCATGGGTCCGAACTACTCGGGATGCCACCACGTGCCCGAGGTGCTGCACCGGATGGGGCTGTTTCACGGAGCCGGAGTCGGATCGGCGGCCGCTCCGGGCGCCGCGCCCTCGAAGCAGGGCGGGATCGCTGCGGCCGTTCGCCAGGCCATTCCGCTCAGCCTGCGCCAGACGGTCACCGGGTGCCTGCCACGGAGCGTGCACTACCGGCTGAGCATGAAATGGGTCAACTCGGCGATCGACTGGGCCCGCTCGCAGGCATTCTGCATCCCGAACTCCAACGAGGCCTACGTCCGGATCAACCTCCGGGGACGAGAGCCCGGGGGCCTGGTGGCGCCCGAGGGAATGGCTGAGCTGCTGGCCCGGATCGAGGAGCGGGTGGGTGAGCTGACGGTATCGGGGAGCGGCCGCCGGGCGGTCGAGCGGATCTTCAGCCTGGATCAGGTTTTCCCCGGGCCCGAGCGGCCCCATCTGCCGGACCTGAGCGTGACCTGGGACCCGGCGGCGCGGACCCTGGGCGAGGTGGAATCCCCGGCCCTCGGGCGTATCCAGGGCCGAGCGGGATACGAAATTGCGCCGTACTATACCGGGAACCACCGGGCGGCCGCTTTCGTGGCTGCCAGGGGGCCCGGGGCCCCGGCCTCGATTCCGGCCGACGGCCACATCGTCGACCTGCCGGCCACCGTGTTTGCGTTGCTGGGAGTGGAGCGCCCCGCGTACTTCGAGGGCCGGGCCTGGGCCTCGCGCCCGAGGAGCTGAGTCAGCATGTGCGGGATCGCGGGAGTCTTCTGTCTGGATCCGGGGTGCGACGGCACCGCGCACGAGCCGCTGGTGCGGCGGATGTGCGACGTGCAGGCGTGTCGTGGCCCGGACGACTCCGGCGTCACCGCCCTCGGCCGGGCCTGTCTGGGCAGCCTGCGTCTGGCCATCATCGATCTGTCGTCGGCCGGGCACATGCCGATGCGCGACGCGTCGGGGCGCTACTGGATCGCCTACAACGGCGAGGTCTACAACTTCGCCGAGCTGCGGCGGGAGCTGGAGGGACTGGGGCACCAGTTCCACTCCCACACCGACACCGAGGTCGTCCTCCACGCCTACATGGAGTGGGGCGAGCGCTGCATCACCCGGTTCGTCGGGATGTTCGCCTTCGCCATCTGGGATCGGCAGCGCGGCACCCTCGCCCTGGCGCGCGACCGCTACGGCATCAAGCCCCTCTACTACACCCGCGCCGGCGGCCACCTGGCGTTCGCGTCCGAGATCAAGGCGCTGCGGCTGGCCATCGGATCGGCCGAGCTCGACCACCGGCGGCTGGTGGAGTGGTTCCTGTACCGCAATGTGGACGCGTTCGACACCGGCACCCTCCACGCCAGCGTT
The DNA here is from genome assembly GCA_035278885.1 of Gemmatimonadales bacterium. Classification (GTDB taxonomy): domain Bacteria; phylum Gemmatimonadota; class Gemmatimonadetes; order Gemmatimonadales; family GWC2-71-9; genus CAVVWJ01. The sequence goes on from DATEIR010000050.1 coordinate 51,802, forward strand.
TCGCAGGTGCTTCCGGGGACGGTGGTGGTGCTGGACGGCGACCGGGAGACCACCCACCGGGTGTACAACGTGGTGGACCAGGTGGCGGAGGGGGAATACCGCCGCTTCACGGAGGCGCGTCCCGAGAGCGTGGTCCAGGAAGTGGAGCAGGCGCTGGTCGAGGCGGTGCGGCTCCGGCTCATCAGCGACGTGCCCGTCGGGGTGCTGCTGAGCGGCGGCCTCGATTCCAGCCTGGTCACCGCCATCGCCGCGCGGGAGACCAAGCACCTCACGACGTTCAACGTCTCGGTGGCCGGTTATCCCAAGCTGGACGAGCGCCGGTACGCGGCCGAGCTCTGCGAGCACCTCGGCCTGCGGATGGTGTCGTTCGATCTCACCGCGGAAAATTTCCGGCAGCATCTGGCGCGGACCGTCTGGCTCGAGGACCTGCCGCTCACCCATCCCAACTCGGTGGCGTACTATCTGATCAGTCGGGTGGCGCGGAGCGAAGGCACCATCGTGCTCCTCTCCGGCGAGGGCGCGGACGAGCTCTTTGGGGGCTACCGCTTCAACTACCGGCGCAAGTGGTATCTCGGCCGGCTGATGCCGCTGCTGGAGCGCATCCCGGACGGGGTGTGGAACCTGACGGCGCTTCTCCTCTTCGCCCGGCTGGGGATGCCGGTGACGAGCCACGGGTTCCGCGAGGTCCTGCCGCCGACGATCGACCTGATCGATCGCTACCGCCGGGCCGGATGGCTCGCCACCTGTGAGGACGCGTACGGCTTCGTGCCCGGCAAAGCCGACCGCGGGGTGCTGGGCGCGATGCTGGCGGACCTGAACGACTTCCTGTCGCCGCTGCTCCGCCGGCTCGACCGCACCAGCATGGGGGCGTCGGAGGAGTGCCGGGTCCCCTTCCTCGATCATCGGCTGGTCCACAAGGCGATCAACCTGCCGGTCGAGTACCGGATCGGGAAGCGGGCCAACAAGTGGGTGCTCAAGCAGGTGGCCGAGCGCTACATGCCGCACCACCTGGTGCACCGGCGCAAGAAGGGCTTTCCCATTCCGGTGTCCGACTACGTGGCCCCGTATGCGGTCCGGAGCTTCTTCGCCGGCGGGTTCTGCCAGGCCGAGCTGGGGCTCGACCGCCGGGGATTCGAGCGGATGCTGCGCGACTGGCGCCGCTCCCCCACCGGGCTCTTCTCGCTGGTCACGTTCGAGATCTGGGGACGCCTGCACCTGCGGGGCGACGCGCTGGAGGCGGTGGAGGCCTGGATGGCCGGCTTCGAGCCGCGCGCCGGCGATGCGCCCCGTCCGGCGCCCCGCCGGCAGGAGCCGGCCGCGCCCGCGGCCTCGCCCGGAGCGGACCGATGAGGATCGGGATCACGATGCTCAGCCATGACTTCCGGCTGGGCGGTCCGGGCACCTACACGGTCGAGGTGGTGAGCCGGCTGCTCGCCCTCGACCAGGCCAACGAGTACGTGCTGATGTACCCGGCATTCGGCTGGGCTCGGCAGGGCTTCGGCCAGTATCGGCAGTACCCGCATGTCACCGAGGTGGTGGCCCGATCGCGGGTGCCGATCAAGGAGCATTGGGAACAGCTCGTGGTGCCGGGAGTGGCGGAGCAGCACGGCGTGGACGTGGTCTTCGGTCCGCTCAACGCGATACCGATCCGGGGCCGGTTCAAGAAGGTGATGGCGATGCATGGCGTGGAGCTGCTCACCAGCCGCGATTCGGTGACGCTGGTGCGCTCGATCCGCTGGCGCTTCAACCTCCGCTACGTGCTCCGCGCGGCGGATCGCATCCTGACCGTGTCGGACACCATGAGCGGGGTCCTGGGCCGGATCCGCGGGCTCGACGTCTCACGGGTGCGCCGGGTCTACCTGGCCGCCAGCCCCCGGTTCCGGGTGGTGCGCGACGAGGCGGTGTTGGCCGCGTTCCGCCGGAAGTACCGCCTGGACGGCCCCTATCTGCTGTTCGTGGGCAAGCTGTTCCCCCAGAAGAACGCGTCGACGCTGTTCCGGGCGTTCGCCCGGATCAAGGACCGCATTCCCCACCGGGTCGTCGTCGTCGGCGGGGTACGCTGGAAGTACGAGGAAGATCTCGCACTCATCGAGGAGCTGGGGATCGGCGACCGGCTGACGCTGGTGGATCACACGCAGCCCGACGATCTGGCCCTGTTCTACAACCTGGCCGACTGCTTCATCTATCCCTCCCTCTACGAGACCTTCGGCCTGGCGCAGATCGAAGCGATGGGGTGCGGCTGCCCGGTGATCGCCTCGACCGCCGGCTCGATTCCCGAGGTGGCCGGGGGCGCGGCGCTGCTGGTCGAGGCGCGCGACGACGCCGCCCTGGCGGAGACGATCCTTCGGGTCGTCACCCAGCCGGACGTGCGGGCGGATCTGGTGCGGCGCGGGCTCGAGCGGGCCGCCGCCTTCAGCTGGGACAAGACGGCGATGGATACGCTGCGCATCATGCAGGAGGTGTACACGGAGAACGGCCAGCCGGCCATGCTCACGACCGACGCAGGTGTTCGGCGAGCCGGAGCGCCAGGGCGATGATGGTGGGCGTCGGGTTGGCGTGCCCGGCGGTCGGAAAGACCGAGCTACCCGCCAGGTAGAGGTTGGCGATGCCGTGGACCCGGCAGTCGGGGTCGGTCACACCGGTCCGCGGGTCGCGGCTCATGCGCGTGGTGCCCATGTGGTGGGAGGCGTCGGTGTAGCGGGGCTCGCCCTCGCCGGGCTCCAGCTCGCCGATGCCCGCCGCGTGGAGGGTGGCTGCGATCCGCTCCTGCAGGGCGAGCAGCGACCGCGTCACCTCGGGGCCGATCCGCCAGTGCAGCTCCACCTTCGGCTGGCCCAGCGCGTCCCGCTCGGCACCCAGCACCACCCGGCTCTCCCGGTCCGGGGGCTGCTCGCAGAAATAGACGATCACCCGCGCCTTGCCGTCGGGCCGGGGATGCAGCGCGCTCCGGGCCGACCAGTACAGCCGGTAGAGCGGGTGAGGCATCAGCTCCTTGGGCGTGAGCAGGTAGATCATCCCGGGGATGTCGCTCAGCCGCGACCGGCCGACTTCCCAGCGGCTTCCCGCGTATCCCTTCCGCAGCACCACCTTCGCCGTCTTGACCAGCGATTGATAGCCTGCCGCCGCGTAGCCGGAGAACTCCGACTCGAGGGTGGCGTAGTGGTTCAGCAGCCCTTCGGTCCGGCGGACGGCGGGCGGAACGCCGATGCCCAATTGCAGCTTCCCGTTCGCCACGGGGCGTCCCCGGAGGAACGGGAGGCGGGCACCTGGGGCGAGCCGGACCCGCCCGTGGACCGCGCGCGGATGATCCATGAAATAGCGGCCCACCAGGTCGTGCTCGTTCCCGAGCTTCGAGATCAGCAGCAGGCGGGCGTTCTCCACGCCGCCGCAGGCGACCACGTACCGCCGGGCCCGGATCTCGAAGGTGGGTCCATGGAGTACCGCCGCCTCGAGCGCGGCGACGGAACGGCCGTCGGCGGTGGGGCGGAGCCGGAGGGCGTTCCCGTGCAGCAGCACCCGGACCCGATCGGAGCCGCGAAGCTCGGCGCGGTGCGCGGCGCCGAAGCGCCGGGGTCCCTTGGCCCAGAGCGAGACCGTCGGCGTCACCATGCCGGAGTCGAAGAGGCTGCGCTCGACCCGGCTCAGTCGATCCGCGTGGGTGGACGGGTCGAAGAGGCCGGTGTCGGGAAGCCCGAGAATGCGGGCCGCCGACGGGTACCACTCGCTCAGCTCGGCGTGTGAGAGCGGCCACCCGGCGCGCTCGGGATCGGCCTCCGCGGCGATGTCCTCCGGCGTGAGCCGCATGCTGCGTCCAGCCCACAGGTTGCAACTCCCGCCGTAGTAGCGGGCGCGGGACATGAAGTTCTCCCGCACCGGATATCCGGTCACCTCGAGGTCGTTGAGCGACTGGGTCTCCTCCTCGGGCGCGAGCCCGCCGCTCTCGAGCAGCACGACCTCGCGCCCCGCGCGGCCCAGCTCGGTGGCCACGGTGAGTCCGGCGGCCCCGGCGCCGATGACGCACACATCGGTCTCGATCGCCGGCGTCGGAGGCGACTCGCGAAGATCGACGAGGCTCATCCGCGCTCCGGCAAGCGCCCGCTCCGGCAGATCCGGGCGAAGTCCATGGCGGCCGGGCGCGGGGTGCGGGTCTGGCTGCGATACTCGTTCGCCAACAGGCCGAAGCGCGGCCGGGTGCCGAGTGTCCACTCGAAGTTGTCCATCAGCGTCCAGTGCAGGTATCCCAGCAGGGGGACCCCTCGCCGAATGGCGTCGCGCGCCTCACGCAGGTGCTCGTACAGGAACCGGGCGCGGAGCACCTCGTCGATGGTCGCGACGCCGTTCTCCGTGATCAGCAGTGGCACGCCGAGCCGGGCGTACCGGTCGAGCACCCGTCCGAGGCCCGCGGGAAAGACCTCCCAGCCGATGTCGCTCACCGGGCCGCGGGCGTGGTGCGGCTCGAGACATTCCTTTCCGGCGAGCGCGGCGAGCCCCCACGGCGCCCAGCGCACCACCGTGCGAGTGTAGTAGTTGACGCCGAGCACGTCGAGGTGGCGTGCCCCACCGATGCGGGCAAGGAAGCTGCGGTTGAGCAGGAGGTCGCGACCCCAGGCGGCGAGCCGGTCGCGCGCGCGGTCGGGATTGCAGGGCTCGATCCAGGGCAGGCTGTGGGCGAAGCCGACCCGCGCCCCGGGAACCACCTGGTGAATCGCGCGGTAGGCCTCACAATGGGCCCGCGCCATGCGGCCGAGCACGCGGGCGGCCCGGCGCCAGGAGCCGCGGACCTTGGGCGGCCACTCCCCGGCCACGAAACCGTTCTTGGCGTACACGGTCGGCTCGTTGATGGTGAGCCACCAGCGGACCTCCGGCAACGCGCCGGCCATCCGCTCCGCGTACCGGGTGAACAGCGCGGGCGCGTCGCGCCGGAGCCAGCCCCCGCGCTCCGCGAACCAGGCCGGATTGGTGAAGTGGTGCAGGCTCACCACCGGCTCGATGCCGCGCTGCCGGAGCGCCAGGACCACCGCGCGGTAGTGGGCGATGGCATCGGGATCCCACACGCCCGGTGCGGGCTCGATGCGACTCCATTCGAGGGAGAAGCGGTGCGCGGTGTGGCCCAGGTCGCGGGCGAGGTCGAAGTCGGCGGCAAACCGGCGATAGTGGTCACAGGCATCGCCCGACCGGAACGGGAGCGCGCCCGATTCCTCCATGGCCCACCAGTCGCTGAGTCGGTTGTCGCCCTCGACCTGATGCGCCGCCGTGGCGGCGCCCCAAAGAAACCCGGGAGGGAAGTCGGGCGCGCCGCCGCTCACCG
>DATEIR010000051.1:0-27353 GCA_035278885.1 Gemmatimonadales bacterium
GCCTCCGCCTTCGCCTTCGTCCACGACGGGACGACGTACTCGAAGAGCCCTTCCCTCCCGCCTTCGCGTCCGTACCCGCTCTCGCGGTACCCGCCGAACCCGCTCGCCGCGTCGAAGACGTTGGTGCAGTTGATCCACACCGTGCCGGCCTTGAGCTGGGGCGCCACGTCGAGGGCCAGGTTGATGTTCTCGGTCCAGACACTCGCCGCGAGTCCGTACCGGGTGTTGTTCGCCAGCTCCACCGCTTCCGCCGGCGTCCGGAACGTCATCAGCACCACGACCGGGCCGAAGATCTCCACCTGCGCGATCGTCGCGGCCGGGGCGACCTCGGTGAACAGCGTCGGGGGGAAGAACCATCCTTCGCGGGGGCAGCTCCAGGAGGGCTGCCACAGCACCGCCCCCTCCTCGCGGCCCCGCCGCACCAGCTCCTGAATCTTCTGCAGCTGCACCGGGGCGATGATCGCGCCCATGTCCACGGCCTTGTCCAGCGGATCGCCCACCCGGAGCGTCTCCATCCGGGCCTTGAGCTTGACCACCAGTCGCTCGGCGACGCCTTCCTGCACCAGGATCCGCGAGCCGGCGCAGCAGACCTGGCCCTGGTTGAACCAGATCGCATCCACCACGCCTTCCACCACGCTGTCGAGATCGGCGTCGGGGAAGACCACGAAGGGCGACTTGCCGCCCAGCTCGAGCGAGAGCTTCTTGCCGCTCCCGGCGGTCGACGCGCGGATCAGGCGCCCGACCTCGGTCGAGCCGGTAAAGGCGATCTTGTCGACGCCCGGGTGGGTCACCATTGCTTCGCCGGTGCGGCCGTCGCCGGTGATGATGTTCACGACGCCGGCGGGCAATCCGATCTCCTGGCACAGCTCGGCGAAGCGCAACGCGGTGAGCGAGGTGAACTCGGCGGGCTTGAGCACCACCGTGTTTCCCATGGCCAGCGCCGGCGCGATCTTCCACGCCAGCATGAGGAGCGGGAAGTTCCACGGGATGATCTGCCCGATGACGCCCACCGGCGCTCGGCCGGGGAGCTCCCGGGCCATGAGCTGCGCCCAGCCCGCGTGATGGTAGAAGTGCCGCGCCACCAGCGGCACGTCGATGTCCCGCGATTCCCGGATCGGCTTGCCGTTGTCGAGCGACTCCAGCACCGCGAACAGGCGGCTGTGCTTCTGCACCCGGCGGGCCAGCGCGTAGAGATAGCGTGCCCGGGCGTGTCCCCCCATGTCCCACCACGCGCCCTGAGCCGCGCGGGCCGCCCGTACCGCGCGATCCACGTCCGCCGGGGCAGCCTGCCGGAGCCGAGCCAGCGGCTTTCCGGTGGCCGGGTTGAAGGTCTCGAAGCTCTCGCCCTTGGCGGTGGTCCAGCTGCCGCCGATGAACAGGCCGAAGCTCCGCCCATGGCCTTCCAGCCACGCGTGTGCCGGCGCGGCGGCCTCGGGAGCGGGGCCGTAGTCCATCGTCTCGAAGATCTCGGGAATGGACGCCATCACGGGCCTCGGACGCCGGGTCGCGTTATCCGGTCGGGTGACGGTGCGCCGCCGAGTAGCGGCCGGTCGCGAAGTGCTCGAGCTGGCGCTCGATGTCGGTGAGGAGCGCGCTCGCGCCGAAGCGAAAGAGATCGGGCCGCAGCCAGCGGTCGCCCAGCTCGTCCTTGATCAGGGCGAGCCACTCCAGCGCCTCCCTGGCCGCACGGATGCCGCCCGCCGGTTTGAGACCCACCAGGTGGCCGGTGCGCTCGCGGTACTCCCGGATCGCGCGCGCCATCACCAACCCCACCGGCAACGTGGCGTTCACGCCCTCCTTGCCGGTGGAGGTCTTGATGAAGTCGGCGCCCGCCATCATGCAGACCAGGCTCGCGCGGGCGACGGTCCGCAGCGTGCCGAGCTCCCCGGTGGCGAGGATGGTCTTGATATGCGCGTCGCCGCAGGCCTCCCGCATGGCCCGCACCTCGTCGTAGAGTGCGCGCCAGTTCTCCGTCAGGGCGTGCGCCCGGGTGATCACCACGTCGATTTCCTCGGCCCCCGCGGCCACGGAGGCCCGGATCTCCGCCAGCCGCTGCGGGAAGGGCGAGAGGCCGGCCGGAAACCCGGTGGAGACCGCCGCGACCGGGATGCCCGAGCCGTCCAGCGCCTCGACCGCGGTCTCGACATAGGTGTGGTACACGCAGATCGCGCCGACCCTGATCGGCAGGCGGGTGGCGCCAAGCGACTCCAGCAGGTCCTCCCGCACGGGCCGGCGGCCCTTGGCGCACAGCCGGCGCACCCGTCCCGGCGTGTCGTCCCCGGACAGGGTGGTGAGGTCCATCAGGGTCACCGCCCGAAGCAGCCAGGCGGCTTGCCACTCCTTCTTGACCGTCCGCCGGGTCCGCTGCGTGGCGGCCCGGCGCTCGACGGCACTGCGGTTGACCCGCACCTCCTCCACCCAGTCGGCCTCGAGCGGCATCCCCGGGTTGCGGGGCGCGACGGGCACGTCGAGGGACGTCGACGCGGAGGGTGCCATCATGTTGCGGGAGCCGGAGTCGGCCATGGCGAAGAACATACCGGCCTCTAGACGTACCGCGCGAGGGCGCGGTGGCGGGCCACCAGGTCGTCGTCACGGAAGACCAGGATCAGGGCGGCCCCGGCCAGGAAGCCCCCGGCATGAGCCCAGAACGCCACCCCGCCGGTCTCGTCGCCCATGGACGGAAGGCCGCCGACGATCTGGAGCAGAAACCAGTAGCCCAGCATGACGTAGGCGGGCACCACGGCGCGGGTGATGAAGAAGCCCAGGAAGATGAGCATGTGGACCCGGACCCGGGGGTAGAGCACGATGTACGCGCCCATCACCCCGCTGATGGCGCCCGACGCACCGACCATGGGAACAGCGCTGCTCGGATTGACCAGGGTCTGCGCCGCCGCCGCGGCCAGGCCGGACAGCAGGTAGAACACCAGATACCGGCCATGGCCCATGGAATCTTCGACGTTGTTTCCGAAGAGCCACAGGAACCACATGTTGCCGATCAGGTGCAGCCAGCCGCCGTGGAGAAACATCGAGCTCAGCGGGGTGTACCAGTGCGACGGTCCGATCACGCAGCTCACCTCCCGGCTCATCGGGAGGGTATAGCCGAGGGGGATGCGGCCCAGCAGCTCCCCCGGGATGAGGCCAAGCTCGCACACCGACCTCGTCAGAGTCGGCTCCGCGCCCATGCCCTGGACCAGGATCCAGGCCGCCACGTTGAGGCCGATGAGGACGACGGTGATCGCCGGGGCGGCGAGCGTGGGATTGTCGTCGCGGATCGGGAACATGCTCGAATATAAGAGTGCCGGCCGGTGCGCCGGCCCGCCTCTAGCCGACGGATACGAGAGAGGCCGGACCGCCCATGGCGATCCGGCCTCGGGGGACGGGCTGCCCCGTCCCTGACACCTCGGCGAACCTTAAAGTGCTCGCCGGCCCTGGATCAGCTGCATCACCGCCAGGATGACGGCCACGATCAGCAGCACGTGGATGAACCCACCCAGAGTGTAGGATGTGACCACGCCCAGCAGCCAGAGCACCAGGAGGATCACGAAGATCGTCCACAGCATGACTCACCCTCCTCCGTATAGTCTCGTTGCCCTGCTCCCAACCCGTGGCCCGAGTACGCTCCCAAGATCAGGGGTCCCAACGGGTGACGGCTAACTTAGGACACCCCTTGAAAATGCGTCGTGACCACGGTCACGATAGGCAGGACGGCCCAGATCGCTGCCATAACGGCAGACTTTATCGGTATGGGAGTTGCTCCCCGAGGCCGCCACGCGCGGGTGCGCGTCAGATGGGCATTGTCCCGGCATTACTTCCAAGCGTGAGGAGCAGACATGGCGGCGTCCAAGATCATCGGCATCGACCTGGGCACGACCAACTCGGTGGTAGCGGTCATGGAGGGCGGCGACCCGGTCGTCATCCCCAACGCCGAGGGCGGCCGGACCACCCCCTCGGTGGTGGCCTTCACCAAGGACGGCGAGCGGCTGGTGGGCCAGGTGGCCAAGCGCCAGGCGGTGACCAACCCCAAGCAGACCATCTTTTCGATCAAGCGGTTCATGGGCCGGCGGCTGAGCGAGATCACCGAAGAGTCCAAGCGGGTGCCCTACAAGGTGGCCGACGGCCCCAATGGCATGGCGGCCGTCGAGATCGCCGGCAAGCGCTACACCCCGCCCGAGATCTCGGCCATGATCCTGCAGAAGATGAAGCAGACGGCTGAGGATTACCTGGGCCATAGCGTGGACAAGGCGGTCATCACCGTCCCGGCCTACTTCAACGACGCGCAACGGCAGGCGACCAAGGACGCCGGCAAGATCGCGGGCCTCGAGGTGCTCCGGATCATCAACGAGCCCACCGCGGCGGCGCTGGCCTACGGGCTGGACAAGAAGAAGGAAGAGAAGGTGGCCGTGTTCGACCTGGGCGGCGGCACCTACGACATCTCGGTGCTGGAGCTGGCCGAGGGCGTGTTCGAGGTGAAGAGCACCAACGGCGACACCCACCTGGGCGGCGACGACTTCGACCAGCGGCTGATCGACTGGCTGGTGGGCGAGTTCAAGAAGGACCAGGGGATCGACCTGTCCAAGGACCCCATGGCCCTGCAGCGGCTCAAGGAAGCCGCCGAAAAGGCCAAGATGGAGCTGTCGAGCACCACGCAGACCGACATCAATCTGCCCTTCATCACGGCGGATCAGTCGGGGCCCAAGCACCTGAACATCAGCCTCACCCGGGCCAAGTTCGAGCAGCTGGTGGACGACCTCATCCAGCGGACCATTCCGCCCATGCAGCAGGCGCTCAAGGACGCGGGACTCGATCCCAAGCAGATCGATGAGGTCATCGTCGTGGGCGGCAGCACCCGGATCCCGAAGATCCAGCAGATCGTGAAGGATTTCTTCGGCAAGGAGCCCAACAAGTCGGTCAATCCCGACGAGGTCGTCGCCATCGGCGCCGCCATTCAGGGCGGCGTGCTCGGCGGCGAGGTCAAGGACGTGCTCCTGCTCGACGTGACTCCACTCTCGCTCGGCATCGAGACACTGGGCGGCGTCACCACGGTGCTGATCCCGCGGAACACGACCATCCCGACCAAGAAGTCGGAGGTCTTCTCCACCGCGGAGGACAACCAGACCACGGTGGAGATCCACGTGCTCCAGGGCGAGCGGCAGATGGCCATGGACAACCGGACCATCGGCAAGTTCCAGCTCACCGGAATTCCGCCGGCTCCCCGCGGCATGCCGCAGGTCGAGGTGACCTTCGACATCGACGCCAACGGCATTCTCCACGTGTCGGCCAAGGACAAGGCGACCAACAAGGAGCAGAAGATCCGGATCGAGGCGTCGAGCGGGCTGAGCGACACCGAGATCGACAAGATGGTCAAGGCCGCCGAGCAGCACGCCTCGGAGGACAAGGACCGTCGGGAGCAGATCGAGCAGCGGAACCAGCTCGACAGCCTGGTCTACCGGGTCGAGAAGGACAGCAAGGAGTGGGTGGACCGGCTCCCGGCCGACGCCAAGAGCCGGCTCGATGCCGCGCTCGAGGGCGCCAAGCAGGCGCTTCGGGCGGGCGACCCGGACACCATCCGGAAGGGCCTGGACGAGCTGAACGGCGCGTACTCCGCCGCCGGGGCCTCCCTGTACCAGAGCGCGCAGGGCCAGGGCCAGCCCGGCCCGGAGGCCGGGGGCGCTCAGGGCGAGCCCCAGCCGGCCGCCGGCCAGGAGGACGTGGTCGAGGCCGACTACGAGATCGTAGACGACAAGAAGTGAGTTGGGCGGTAGGGTGGCAAGGTGGCGAGGTGGCAAGATGTTTCACCTCGCCACCTTGCCGCTTCGCCACCTGGCCACCTCACCACCCCGGCTCGCCCACCGTGGTACTATTACAGTAGGCAGTCGCAGTCCCTTTCACGCTCCGCCGAAGGATCGCTCGATGTCCGCACGATCGCTGAACTGGCTGAAGTTCGGTGGCCTGGTGGCCCTGGCTTTCGCCCTCGGACTCCTGTTCGCCGGGCTTCTGGACCTGCCCAGCCGTACCTCGGCCCAGGAACAGGGGACGGCCACGTCGGCCATCGCGCCGGTGCCGGCGCCCTCGATTCCGGCAGCCCGCCCGCTGCAGGACCTGAGCGAGGCCTTTGCCGCGGTCGCGGAGCACGTCAAGCCGAGCGTGGTCTACATCCGCTCGCAGCGGACCGAACACGCCACCAAGCAGCGGGTCCCGCCCGGCATGGAGCGCTTCTTCCCCCGCTTCCGGCAGCAGCCCGAGATCGAACAGGGCAGCGGGTCCGGGTTCATCATCTCGGCCGACGGCTACATCCTCACCAATAACCACGTGGTGGAGGGCGCCGAGCAGGTGACCGTTCGGCTGCTCGACCGGCGGGAGTTCAAGGCCAGAGTCATCGGCACCGACCCCAACACCGACGTCGCGGTGCTCAAGATCGACGCCACCAAGCTGCCGCCGGTGGCGCTCGGCAACAGCGACGACGCCCGGGTGGGCGAGTGGGTGCTGGCGATCGGCAATCCGCTGGGCGAGGGGCTCACCTTCACCGTCACTTCCGGCATCGTGAGCGCGAAGGGCCGGGCGCTCAACGGGCTGCCGGGCCGGGGCCAGGGCAGCATTCAGGATTTCATCCAGACCGACGCCGCCATCAACCCCGGCAACTCCGGCGGCCCGCTGGTCAGCGTTCGGGGCGAGGTCATCGGCATCAACTCGGCCATTGCCAGCGAGACCGGGTTCTACTCGGGCTACGGCTTCGCCATCCCGATCAACCTGGCCCGCACCGTGATGACCCAGCTCATCGAGTCGGGCAAAGTGCACCGCGCCGCCCTCGGCGTGTCCATCGCGGACGTGACGATCAACGATGCCCAGTACGTCGGCCTGCCCGAGATTCGCGGCGTGGTGGTGAAGGACATCCCCAACGACGACTCCCCCGCCAAGGCCGCCGGCATCGAGCCGGGCGACATCATCGTCGCGGTGGACGGGAAGCCGGTGGAGTACGTCGGCCAGCTGCAGCAGGTCATCGGCTTCCGCAAGCCGGGCGACCAGGTCAAGGTCGAGGTGGCCCGGAAGGGCGGCGTGCACAAGACCTTCAACGTGAAGCTGCAGCCGCTGGAGGACACCGCCCAGGTCGCCGACACCGACCAGGCGCCCCAGGAGGGCGAGGAGACGCCGGGCGGCACCGCGATGAACCGCCTCGGCATCAGCGTCGAGCCGGTGAGTCCCGACGCCGCGCAGGAGCTGCAGCTCCCGGCCAACACCCGCGGGCTCATCGTCACCAACGTCACGCCCGGCGGCCCGGCCTGGCAGGTCCTGTTCGATGACCCGCAGCAGGGCGGACCCGACATCATTCTGTCGATCGAAGGCCAGGCCGTGAAGAATGAGGCCGACCTGCGGAAGGCGCTCCAGGCCGAAAAGCCGGGCAGCATCGTGACGCTGAGGATCTACAATCCGCGAGCCCAGAATCGCCGGGTCGAGCGGATCAAGCTGGGCGAGGGGCAATGAGGTAGTGCTTCACGCCCGCCGGCGATCGGCTTCCATGGCCGATCGCCGGGCCACCCCCCTACCCCGTCCACCACATGACAACGTCGCCCGAAACCGACTGGATGAACCATCCGGTCCTCCGCGCCCTGATCGACCAGGCCAGCTCGCTCGCGCCCGAGGAGCGGATCACCCTGGTCAAGGGACTGATTCCCGGCATCGCCGACGCCCTGTCGGAGGAGGAGTACGAGCAGTTCGCCACCTTCATCCGGCTCAAGGGCGAGCGCTACCTCGAAGCCAAGGCTCATCCCGGCGAGGGACGGGCGGAGCGGCACACGCCGGGCGAGCGCACGCTGGAGGGTCGCTGAGGGTTCCGCCGGGACGGGGACCCAGTGTAGCATGCGGGGAGACACTCGCCAGCGAGGGAACAGGATGGACGAGGAGCGGTTCAACCAGTCGCTCCGGCGGCTCTTGAAGCAGTTCGGCATCACCGCGCAACGCGAAGTCGAGAAGGCGGTTCGCGCCGCCCTCGAACAGGGTACCCTCCGCGGGAACGAGGTCCTCAACGCCCGGACGACGATGACGGTCGACGGGCTGGATGCCCCGATCCAGGTCGATGGCAGGATCGAGCTCGGGTGAGGCCGCTCTGCCGCTGGAAGCCGCTGGTGACCGGAGTCATCGTGGCGGGTATCGTGGGCTGCGGGGCTGACGCCGGCCAGGCGCGAACGACCGGCGCGGGCCAGGCGCCGGCCGGCCCGTCGTTGGCCGACAAGGTGGCCCAGTACACTCCGGTGCGACTCAACGCGAACCTGGAAAAGCTGAGCGACGCCGATCGCCGGATGCTCCCACTCCTGATCGACGCGGCCCGCGAGATGGACACCATCTTCCGCCAGCAGGCCTACGCCGCGCAGGATTCCCTCCTCGCCACCATCTCCGACACCACGCTCCGTGAGTACGTGGAGATCAACTACGGACCCTGGGACCGGCTGGACGGGTGGGCGCCGTTCGTGCCCGGCGTCGGGCCGCGGCCGCCGGGCGGCGAGTTTTACCCCCACGACATGACCAAGGCGCAGTTCGACTCGGCCGCAGGCCGCTCGAAGGCGGCCGGTGACTCGCTCCGCAGCCTCTATACCGTGGTCCGGCGCGACTCGGCCGGCGGCTTGACGGCCGTCCCCTACCATCGAGCCTACCCGGAGCCGACCCGCCGGGCCGCCGCCAAGCTGCGCGAGGCCGCCGCGCTGGCCCACGACCCCAAGCTCCGGCACTACCTCGAGCTCCGGGCGCGAGCGCTCGAGACGGACGAGTACCGGGCCAGCGACATGGCCTGGATGGACATGAAGGACAATCCGATCGACGTGGTCATCGGGCCGATCGAGACCTACGAAGACGACCTCTTCGGCTACAAGGCGTCGCACGAGTCGTACGTGCTGGTGAAGGACCAGGAGTGGAGCCGTCGGCTGAGCCGGTACGGCGCGCTGCTGCCCGCGCTGCAGCGGGGACTCCCGGTTCCCGAGGCGTACAAGCGTGAGAAGCCGGGCACCGACTCCGACCTCAACGCCTACGACGTCGTGTACTATGCCGGCGCCGCCAACGCGGGGTCGAAGACGATCGCGATCAACCTGCCCAACGACGAAGAGGTCCAGCTCCGGCGCGGCACCCGCCGCCTCCAGCTCAAGAACGCGATGCGGGCCAAGTTCGACCGGATCCTGGTGCCCATCGCCGACGAGCTGATCGCGCCCGAGCAGCGCGGCAACATCGGCTTCGACCCCTTCTTCGCCAACACGATGTTCCACGAGGTGGCGCACGGGCTGGGCGTCAAGAAGACGATCGACGGGAAGGGCACCGTCCGCCGGGCGCTCAAGGAGCAGGCCTCGGCGCTGGAGGAGGCCAAGGCGGATATTCTCGGGCTGTACATGGTGACACGGCTGCAGGAGCAAGGCGAGCTCCCCAAGACTCCGCTGGACGATTACTACGTCACCTTCCTGGCGGGGATCATCCGCTCGGTGCGTTTCGGCACCAGCGAAGCTCATGGGAGGGCCAACGCCGCCGAGTTCTCCTACCTGCGCGACCGCGGAGCCTTCGTCCGCGACAGCGCGACCGGCCGCTACCGGGTGGACCTGGAGAGGATGCGCTCGGGAGTGGATTCCATGGCTCAGCGGATCCTGCGGTTCCAGGGCGACGGCGACTACGCCGGCGTGAAGGCCTTTCTGGCGGAGCGCGGCGCGATCGCCCCCGACCTCCAGGCCGACCTGAATCGGCTCGCCACCCGGAAGATCCCGGTCGACGTGGTGTTCGATCAGGGCCCGGCCGTGCTGGGACTGGAGCAGTAGTGCGCCGCCACGAGCCGGCCGTCATCGATCTCGAGGAAAAGAAGCCGCCGCTCTGGAAGCGGCTGCTGCCGCCGATCATCGTGCTGCTCATCATCGCGGGGGCGGTCTTCGTGGTCGGGACCAAGCTGAGGAGCTCGCTCAGACCACCCAAGCTGCCTCGCGCCGAGGACGTGCGCTCCGACATCCTTCCCGAGGGCGACAGCCTGGCGGTCGCCGTGCAGTGGCACCTGGAGGCCGCGTCCGCCGTCGGCGTGGCCGAGTCCGTGCGGGTCGAAGTGGGTTTGGGCGACGGCGACGTGGCCCAGTTCTCCACCGTCTCCAGTCAGGCGACCGTCGACACCGCCATCGTGCCGGCCCCCCCGCCGGGTGAGACCGCCACGGGATATTCCTGCGTCGCGGCGGTGCGGCACGGCCGCCTCGGGCGGGAAAAGTGCACACCGTGGCAATTCGTCCGACCCAGCGGTGAAACCGCGGATTCGAGCGGCAAGGCGACGACCGGCATGAAGGCGCCCGCCGCGCCCACGAGGATCAAACGGATCGTGGTGCAGCCCGAGGGGGTGCAGGTCGATCCCGACATGAACGGGCGCTGCGCCCAGTGGCAGCGGGAACACCCCGGCTCGTCGGTGTGGGTGGAGACCAACCGTACCGCGGTGCCCGAATGCACCGGCCCCAACGGCAAGCCCACCGTGGCGCAGTTCTGCGCCTTTGCCGTGCTGGCGGACGGCCGGAAGGTGGCGACCAAGTCCTCGGAGAAGATCCCCTACTGCCAGCGTCTGTTCGCCGACTGGGGCCGGGAGCGCATCTCGGATCTGCTCAGAACTTCACCTGGGCCTGGGTAGTCAGCTGGCTCTTGCGGGTGCCCGGCGTCCCGATCCTGCGGGAGACGTAGTTCGCCAGGAGCCGCACCTTCCCCCCGTTGAACTCCACGTTGACCCCGCCGGTCGTCGCCTGGTTGTGCAGCGCCTCGCTGATCTCGGACCGCCGGAAATCCTCCTGCTTCAGCACCAGCTGCACCCAGGGCAGGACTCGATAGGTGCCCTGGGCGTACCACCCGTTGTCGTCGACGATGCCGCCGTCGCGGTGCTGGCCGATGTACTCCCCCTCGAAGGCGGCGCCGAGGTATTCCACCGCCGCGTCAAATCCATATCGGGTGCTGTCGGAGCCGTAGGCGGCGACGTTCGCCCCCAGGGCGACGAACGCGATCGGCCGCACCGTCGCGCGGCCGACCCAAAGCAGAGTTGAGTCCGTGTTCGCGGTGACGTTCTGGCCCTCGCCGTTGAACGCCCCCAGCATCAACGTGGAGACGCTGCCGATCGCGTAGTCGGCCATGACGCCCACGTCCCGCTTGGGCGCGAGCGAATCCACCACCGTGGCGCGATCGGCGGTCTCGACGTCGGCCAGCGAGGTCAGGAACTCCCGGGTGAAGGGAGTCTTGAACTGGCCGGCCTGGATGCCGAGCTGTCCCGGCTTGTACCGTATGTAGCCGTCCTGCAGGGCCACGCTGGCCTTCCCGGTGCCGACCGAGCCGGTACGGAACTCACCTTGAATGCGCCAGGTGACGTCCTTGGCGACCGTGCCGTATGCGCTGAGTCGGCCGCGGTTGATGGACGCGTTGAAGCCGACCTCGTTCCGATAGGTTTCCCGCACCTGGACGTACCCGGTGAAGCGGACCGGGGGTGCTGGTCGTGGGGCGGTCGGCGTCGGCGTCTGCGCCGGCAGGCTCGAGGCGACAAGGAGCCCCAGCAGAAGCCCCACCAACCAGGACATGAGCGGTCCGAAGCGAGAGGTTGATTGTTTTAGGTTGCTATAAAGTAGTATTAGAGTACAATAGGGGAATATATGGATATGTTGAGCGTCGAGGAAGCGGCCGCGTATCTCCACATGAACGTGAAGCGTGTCCAGGCGCTCGCCCGCGCGGGGAAGCTGCCCGGCCGCCGGGTCGGCCGCCGCTGGCTGTTCGACCCTCGGGCTCTCGAGGCCGCTCTCGGCGCCCCGACACCGGCATCGGCTGGGCTCGATCTGAGCGCCAGAAACCAGCTCTCCGGCCGGGTCGTGGACCTCACCATCGAAGGGCTGATGGCCGAGGTTCGCCTCGCCATCGGCGATCAGGAGCTCACCGCCGTGATCACCCGCAGCTCGGCCGAGCGCCTGCGCCTTCGGGTCGGCGAAGTCGTCTACGCGGTCATCAAGTCCACCGAAGTCATGATCGGGAAAGGGCAATCGGGCTCGTGAATCGCTTCACCCGGCTCCTCGTCGCCGCCGGCATGCCGGTACTCTTCCCGACGTCCCCCGTCGTCGCTCCCGCACTCCCGGCGACCGCTTCGACGCTGAACGTGTACGCCGCTGCCTCCCTGACCGAAGCGTTCCAGGAGCTGGGGCTTTCGCTGCAGCGGTCCCACCCCGGGCTCACCGTCCGATTCAACTTCGCGGGCTCCCAGCAGCTCGCCCTGCAGATCGAGCAGGGGGCGCCGGCGGACGTCTTCGCATCGGCGGACCAGCGATGGATGAGCTACCTGATGGAGAAGGGTGAGGTGAACGGCGAGCCGGCGGTCTTCGCGCGAAACCGCCTGGTGGCGATCGTGCCCCGCACCAATCCCGCGCGCATCGGCCGGCTGGAGGACCTCGCCCGTAGGGGCACGAAGATCGTGCTCGCCGCCGAGGCCGTACCCGTCGGCAAGTACAGCAGAGCGACGCTGGCCAAGCTGGCCGGGGCGGAAGGATACCCGGAGGACTACGATCACCGCGTGCTCGCCAATGTGGTGTCGCAAGAGGAGAACGTGAAAAGCGTGGTGGCGAAGGTCCAGCTGGGTGAGGCGGACGCCGGGCTCGTGTACCGGTCGGACGTGACCCCGTCGGTGGCCCGTTATGTCCGGGTGTTCGAGATTCCCGATCCGTACAATTCGATCGCCACCTACCCGATCGCGGTGCTCAAGTCCGCCGGAAATGCCCAGGCCGCGCGAGACTTCATCGCCCTGGCGACGAGTGCACAGGGACAGGCCGTGCTCCAGCGGCACGGGCTGCTGCCGGCCGCGGGGGCCGAAACGGCCGCGGCCCCGACGCGGGACGCGCGTCCCTGACCGAGGCACCGCCGACCTCGCGCGGCCTGATTCGGCCGGCGCTGCGAGGCCTCGCCATCGCGCTCGGCGCGGGGCTGGTCCTTCTCCTCGGCCTTCCGCTCCTCAGCCTCATCCTTCGGATTGCGCCCGGCGAGCTGCTCGAGCGCGTGCAGGAGCCGCTGATTCTGCAGGCGCTCCGGCTGAGCCTCGTCACCTCGCTCGCCGCCACCGTCACCGTCGTCGCGCTCGGCCTGCCGGTGGCGTACGCGCTGAGCGTCGCCGAGTTCCGGGGCAAGCGCCTGCTCGAGGTGCTGATCGATTTGCCCATGGTCCTCCCGCCCACCGTCGCCGGTGTGGCGCTGCTTACGGCATTCGGGCGGACCGGCCTGGCCGGCGGCGCACTGGCGGTGCTCGGCATCAGCCTGCCGTTCACGACCCTTGGTGTGGTCGTGGCGCAGGCGTTCGTGGCCGCTCCCTTCTTCGTGGGCGCCGCGCGGGCGGGCTTCGCGGAAGTGGATCGGAAGTACCTCGACGCCGCCATGACGCTGCGTGCGGCGCCGGCGACCGCGTTTATGCGCGTGCTGGTTCCGCTCGCCGCGCCCTCGCTGCTGGCAGGGGCGGCGATGAGCTGGGCCCGCGCCCTGGGCGAGTTCGGGGCCACCATCACCTTCGCGGGCAACATGCCGGGGGTGACCCAGACCATGCCGCTCGCGGTGTACCTGGCGCTGCAGAGCGACGTCGAGGCCGCGATCGTCCTGTCGGTCCTTCTCCTGGCCGTTTCCCTCACCGTCCTTCTCGGTATCCGGCTGGCCCCGTCGCGGCTCGCCGGCGTCCTGGGCCGTGCTCGACGCCCTCCTCGCTAAGCGGCGCGGCGAGTTCCAGCTCGACGTCGCCTTTCAGGCGGAGCCCGGCACCACCACGGTGCTGGTGGGGGAGAGCGGTGCCGGCAAGACCAGCGTGCTGCGTCTCGTGGCCGGGCTCGAGCGGCTCGACGAGGGTCACCTTCGGGTCGGCGCCGAGCTCTATGCCGACAGCCGGCAGCGGCTGCACCGGCCACCCTGGGAGCGCCATGTCGGCTACGTCCCGCAGGACTACGCGCTGTTCCCCCACCTCTCGGTCTTCGACAATGTCGCCTTCGGACCTCGGGCCAGCGGCATGCCGCGCCACCGTATCGAATCCGTCGTGAGTGAGGCGCTCACCCTGGTGGGCATTCCGGAGCTCGCCCGGCGGCGGCCCCACGAGCTTTCCGGCGGCCAGCAGCAGCGCGCCGCGCTGGCCCGGGCCCTGGCGCTGCAGCCCGCGGTGCTGCTGCTGGACGAGCCGCTCTCGTCCCTCGACCTGCAGACGCGCCGCTCTCTCCGGGTGGAGCTCCGGGCGCTGCTGGCCCGCCTTCCCTGCCTTACCCTCTACGTCACCCACAGTCCGGTCGAAGCGCTGGTGTTGAGCGACCAGATCGTGGTGCTCGACGCCGGCCGTGTGGCGCAGGCGGGCAGCCGGGACGCGCTGCTGCGTCATCCCCGGACGCCGTTCGTGGCCGAGTTGGTGGGCACCAACCTGTTCGTGGGGAGGCCGGTCCTGACGCCAGGCACCGAGCCCGCCATTCGGACGGCCGAGGGCCTGGTGGAGATCACGGACAGCGGCGGCCCTGGCGCGGCCTACCTGACCGTGAGCCCCCGCGAGATCACCCTTTCGCGCCGACCGCCCGACACGAGCGCGCAGAACGTGTTCGCTGGAAACGTGGTGGAGCTCGTCCCGGAGCCTCCCGGCGGCGAGCGGGTGCGGGTGGTGCTCAACACTCGTCCCACGCTGGTGGCCGAGGTGACCCGGGAGGCGGTCTCCGCCCTGTCCCTCGCCGACGGTGCCTGGGTCTACGCCGCCTTCAAGGCCACCGGGGTGAACCGGTACGCCTGAGAAGGGCGGCCCGCGACCGATCTGGCCCCGGCACTCTCGGCAGGGTAGCCTTTGGGCAACCCCGTATCGAGTATCGGTGACGCACCTCGCTGCCCGTCTCGTTCCCTTGGCGGACCGCCGCTCCGTGGAGCGCGAGCTGAGTCGCGGGGGGACCACTACGGTCTATCTGGCGCACGACCTCCGGCACGACCAGCCCGTCGCGCTCGAGATCCGGCTCGACCCGCTGCCCGGCCGGGGCTGCTTCCGGGTGCTTCTGGAGAGGATGGCGCTTCCTTGAACAGGGGTCGAACAGCCGCCCTCTTCGTGCTTGCCTTCGTCCTGCGACTGGGCAACCGGGCGCTGTTCTACGACCTCCACCCCGACAAGATCCGGCAGATCACCGCGGCGGGGAATCTGCTCCGGGGCCGAGGGATCGCGGATTGCTGGGTCGAGGCCGCGGACCTGGCCCGGGTGAGCTGCGAGCCCCAGACCCTGTGGCCCGCCGGGTATCCGCTGCTGTCGGCCGCGCTCACCTCGCTGACCGGCAACTTCATCGTGACCGACGCCCTGCTGGGGGCGATCGCCCTGGTGCTGGTGCTCCTCGCGGCAAACGGCCTGATCCGGCGGTTCCAGACCGGCAGCGGCGATGAAACCGCCTACCGCTGGTTTCTGGTCTTCTCGGCAATCGGTTTCGCCCCCTACATCTATCTGACCACTACCGATTTCCTCTCGGTCGGCTTGTACCTGACGGCCGCCGCCGGCGCGCTGCGCATCGTGGACCGCCCTCCAGCCGTCGGGACGAGCGTCGCGGTGGGGGCGCTGAGCTGGCTGGCGGCGGTGACCCGCTACAACTACGTCCCGCTCCTCGTCTGCATTCCCTTCACCCTCGCCGGGGCGGGCGCGCTGCGCGGGGATCGCCGGCTGTTCCGCTCGGCAGCCGTATGCACCGGCGTGGTCCTGCTGCTGGTGGTGGCGTTCAGGGTGGCGTTGCCCCACAACGGCGCGCTCCTCGGCGCGTCCTCCTCGGGCGGTTGGTATCCCGGCAACCTGCTCTCATTGGATCCGTTCGCGGCCAAGGCGTTCCTCTACCTCGATCCGGTGCTGCGCCGCCTGGACAAGATCCATCCGGCGCTCGACTCCGGGGTGCTGATCGTGGCCCACCTCTTCGCCCTGCTGCTGCTGGCCGGCTCGGCGGCATGGGCTCTCGGGACGCGACGGGTAACGCCTGCCGAGGCCGACGCGCGCCCCACGGCGGTGCTCGCCACGGTGACCACCGCGGCGG
This sequence comes from Gemmatimonadales bacterium, assembly GCA_035278885.1. Lineage (GTDB taxonomy): Bacteria > Gemmatimonadota > Gemmatimonadetes > Gemmatimonadales > GWC2-71-9 > CAVVWJ01. Next base: position 16,014 of record DATEIR010000051.1, read on the forward strand.
TGGTGGCGACCCTGGCCTGGCTCTCCCTGCGCGTCACGCCGGAGAACCTGCCGTACAATCATCACTGGACTTACCTGTGGGAGACGCGGTACTACGCGCCGGCGCTGCTGCTGATCGTGCTGCTCGCCTTCGCCCTGGCCTGGAGCTCGAGCGGGGGCGCGACGCTGCTCGTTCGCGGCGCCAGGGTGACGGTCGCCGTGGCCTTCCTCTATGCCGTGGCGTTCGACCTGTGGACCGCCTATACCCTGCTGGGCCGGCACGATCTCTCGCGTACCACGCTGGCCGAGCCGGCGGCCGACATCAGGGTGGGGAGTGAGGTGCGGCGAGTGGCGCAGTCGGAGCAACGGCCCGTCGTCGTGGCATTCCCGACCGTGGGTGAGGCCTACGCGGCGGGCCGGCTGAGAGACTTCGACTTCGGGACGGTGCGTGCCTCACGGCCGGTGGTGCTGCTCGTGCTGGCGTCCCGGGACGGCGCCGGCGCGGGTCGCGCGGCGGCCTGGTTGGACAGCGCCCGGGCGGTCCCACTGATCGGGCGCCCGGGCGAGGTGCTGTTCCGCGTCGAGGTGAATCCCTGACCCCAAGGTCAGCCCGCCGGAAGCGCCCGTTCCTGAGGGGAATCGAGCCGAAGCCCGGCGAACTCCCGCTCCAGCAGCTGCCACTCGGTCCATGGTGTCCCCAGCCGGGCGCACCACGCGTGGCGGACCTCGTCGTCGGTCCCGAGCACGAAGGCCTCGAGACCCTCGGTGTAGCTCTGCTGGGCAAACACCGCCCTGGCGTCGCCGTGCAGGTCGAACCACGGTGTCCATCGGCCGAACGGCCGACTCTGGTATCGCGTCCCGACCCGGCCGGCGTGGCCGGTGATGAAGAGCGCGAGGCCGCCGGACGCCGTGCGGGTCACCGACAGGCTTCGAGCGAGCCCGCCCAGCGACACCCACTCGTTCCAGGGCGAGCCCGGACGATCCTGCCAGCGGTGGTGCACGGCGCCGTCGCGGCCGATGGCGAACACCGCCATTCCTCCCCGGCTCATGACGACGAGCGCCAGGTCCTCGGCGCCGCCGCCGGGACTGCCCAGGCTCTCCCACGCGCTCCACGTCGCCGAGCGCTCCGGCCGGCTGAGGCAGTGGACCTCGCCGTCGACTCGAGCGCAGACCGTGAGAGCGCCCTTCGGCGTCGCCGCGACGACGAGGCCGTCCACCGGACCACCCAGCGGCACCCACCGGGTCCACGGCGCGAGCGCCGAGTCCCTTTCGGTCCCCCACACCCGGCCACCGGCCGAGGCGAGCAGGACCGAGCCGCCGCGAGACAGGCCCGCGGCACTCAGATCCGAAGCCTGAAAGTCCCAGGTGTGCCGGGCCCGCCCGGGGAGCTGATCGTAGATGGCGACACGGTCGTCCACCCCGATGACGGCGGTGACCGGTCCTGCCTGGACCAGACGCTTGGCATTGGACCCGGTCGCTGCCCAGGGTCCCCAGAAGCCATCGGGTCCTCGGCGAATGACGCGCACCTGGTCGAGCAGACCGAGCGCGTAGATGGTGGCGAAGCTGGTCGAGAGGTGGCGGGCTTTCACGAGGTTTCTCCTGTACTCTGTTTAGTCCATCGATATACTAGAGTACAGTTCAGCCTTTAGTCCGGCAACCCCTCGCCTCCCCGGTGCTCGCGGCTCGTATATTCCCGGGCCGTTGCGAACGTGGCGGAACTGGCAGACGCGCAGGACTTAGGATCCTGTCCCGCAAGGGGTCCGGGTTCGACTCCCGGCGTTCGCATGCAACGACTTAGGGCCTCTCGACGAGAGAGGCCCTTCTTCGTGATGTCCATTTCCGATGTCTCTAACCGACGGCTGGGGGCAGGCTCCGCTGGTCGGTGGTGTTGTACTGGCCAGCAGGCCGCCGGAGGACTAAGCTAGGCGCCTAACCCCGCCAGGACCCAGCACTGACCGGCACCCGTTCAGCTCTGCCATTGCTCGCGCTTTGCCTGCTGCCGCAGCGGTTGCCGGCGCAAGCGTCGGAATTCAACATTCCGCCTAATACCATCCTGCCGAACTACAATCGCGTCGTACTAGGCCAGCGGGAGGCGCTTGAGGGGGGTGCCTATGTCGCCCGGACCGACGACGCCGTGGCCAATTGGTACAACCCTGCCGGGCTCGCCTTGAGCGAGAAGACCTCGCTGAACGCCAGCTCCAACGCGTATGAGCTAACAACCACGAAGCTCGGCGGACTCGGACAGGAGATCTCGAGCACCCGCGTTTCTCCCGTAGGGGGCTTCGTCGGCATCGTGGTTGGCGCACCGATCGCGAAGAGTCCGCGCCTTCGATTCGGCTTTGGCATCACCAGACCTGTGGCCTGGTCGCCGAGCACGCTCCGGGGCGCCTTCAGTTTCCCGGCGGGAGCGGGTGTCGAGGCGTTCACCTACAGTTCCTCGGTGAACTTCTGGACAGTCACCCCGAGCATCAACGGCGCCTATCGGCTGTCGCCCACCGTTCGCGTGGGGCTGGGCATCGGCTACGCGCTTACCAATCTCACCCAGGACCAGGCCGTTACCGACCGAGTCGTGCTGCCCAATGGGGTGACGACCGGGTTACGTTCGTTCTCCACGGACGGGAATGCCCATCACCTCCTCTTCAGCGCAGGCGCGCAGTGGGACATCGCGCGTGCGGTCACCCTGGGCGCGCTCGTCGTATCGCCGGGGGTTCGGCTGGGCGGGGGCAGTAGTATCAGCTTCTCGCAGACCCGCTACGACGCGGCCGGCGCCTCCAACGATCTCGCGTTCGGGGACCCGAACGCCAAGCTCGATTACCGACTTCCCTTCCGGGTCGTCGCGGGCGCCGCCGTGAAGTACTCCCGTGGGCAGGTGGAGGTGGACGTGCGGTATTTCGGCGCTGAGGATACCTATGGGCTCCTGAGCAGCGACTCGACCGCCGTGCAGATCACCACTGATGCCGCCGGAGTTCCAACGGTAACGAACCCCGCGTTCACTCCCGTCCTCAATACCGCTCGGTCCGTCGTAAGCGTGGCTGTAGGTGGCAACTATTCCGTGTCCCGCGCAATTCGGGTGCATGTCGGCTTCTTCACCGATCCATCCCCGGTGAGCGATCCGCCCCAATCGACTTTCCGGGCGGTAGACCTGACTGGGGTCTCGGGAGGCATTTCGCTGGGCGCGGGGAGGCTCACCGGGTCTTTCGGGGTCGCTTCCTCATGGGGGACGACCACGGAGCGTCAGGTCGGTCCCTCGATCGGCGGGGCGGAGGCGACGACCGACGTCACCATTCGGACGTTCACCGGGCTCTACTCCGTGTCTTTCACCTTCTGAGCGCGCGGTGACTGGCGGCAGATCATCCACCGTCGCCCGACCGGCTCGACGCTGTGGTGATGGCGGTCGCCGCCCGGCGGTACGCCTCGTTCGGCGGCACGTCCGACCTCGACGGTTCGATCGCGTTCTAGGGATTAAGTAATCGGTACTGGAGACTCTGCCGAAGCGGGTGGACGTGGTAACGCAAGAGTTCAACCATCTGCTGAGGGGGGAGCAAGGGCCCTACCCATGACAGTAGAGTACCGAGCAGCATCAGCCCCCAATCTCGGCGCCCGCTGTGCGCTGCTGATTCCTTGAGATAGTCGAGGTCGGCAGTAACCACGGTCAACTGGTCCTGAGTGAACTGAACCGCAGCTAAGAGACGGTCAAGTTGTATATGGAGGTGACGCTGCTCTTGCTCCGTGAAAGGGGAATTATCCAGCGGTGCGTTAGCTGCTTCTGTAAACGCAAGCGTCGTCAGTTTGCTCGAGGCATCGGGTAGCTCACCACGGCGTACACATCCTCATCTCCCTCGAACCCGACCTCACTCGCACGCCACGGTCCTTCGACCAACTCCGCGCCCTCGAACCCGTGTTTCCGAATGAGGTTAGCGAGTTCGGCGCGCTGCCGCTTGAGTAGGAAATCCTCTGGCATGGGCGGGAAAAGTGGCAGTGCCGGTGGAGGGCGATCAAGCCCTGGGACATACGTGCCCCGGCGATGTCCTACTGGTATCAATGGATGCTACGGAATAGCACTCCTTGCTGGGGGTAAGTCACGAGATATGATCATATGGACGCCGGTGCACGGGGCCGGACGCATCTTAGGATCCTGTCCCGCAAGGGGTCCGGGTTCGACTCCCGGCGTTCGCATCGAAAAACTCAGGGCTTCCCGACCCACCTCGCGAGGGCCTCCATCCAGGCCTAAGATTCTCCCAGCCGGTTCTTGCCGGCAAGCTGGAGGAAATGGGTGAGTTCGGAGTTGTCGGTAGTGGTACCGGTGCACAATGAGGCCGCCAACCTCCCCGGGCTCCTGGCCGAAATCCGGAGCGCGCTGGACGGCGTGGCGGAGTACGAAGTCGTGTGCGTGGACGACGGCAGCGACGACGAGACGACGGGCCTCCTCACCACCCTGCCATCCGAGTTTCCGCGGCTGAGGGTCGTCCGCCACCGCGCGCCGGCGGGCCAGAGCAGCGCCATCGCGCACGGCGTCGCTGCTGCGCGGGGAGCCTGGGTCGCCACCCTGGATGGCGACGGACAGAACGATCCCGCGGACATCCCTCGCCTCCTGGCCCTGGTCCGGGCCCCCGGCGCTCCCGCCGACCTTCGCCTGCTCGTGGGAGAACGCAGCCGCCGTCAGGATCCCTGGATCAAGCGGATCGCCGGGCGGGCCGCCAATGCGATCCGTGCCCGCGTCCTGGCCGATGGCGCGCGCGACAGCGGCTCGGGCCTCAAGCTGTTCTGCCGGGAAAGCTTTCTGGCCCTTCCCCACTTCGACCACATGCATCGCTTTCTCCCCGCGCTCTTTCTCCGCAGCGGCTGGCGGGTCGCGTCGGTGCCGGTGAACCATCGACCGCGTCGGCATGGCCGCTCCCACTACGGCGTGCTCGATCGGTTGTGGGCCGGAATCCCGGACCTGATCGGGGTCCTGTGGCTTCAGCAACGACCGATGAGCGGCGAGATCCGGGAGGATTCGCATGACTAGAACCGTGTGGCTCGGGATCGGCTTTCTGGGCCAGTCGACCTTCTCCCTTCGCTTCCTGGTGCAGTGGTGGAAAAGCGAGCGCGCCGGGCGGAGCGTCGTGCCGACGGCGTTCTGGTACCTGAGCCTGGGCGGCGGAATTCTGCTGCTGGGCTACGCGGTTTACCGGCGGGATCCGGTGTTCATCCTCGGCCAGATCACCGGCGTGTTCGTCTACCTCCGGAACCTGCATCTGATCCACCGGACTGGTGGCGCGGAGACCTGATCGGCCGCTGCCCGGCCTTCCGGTATGGAGCTGGCTGGTCGCGTGGTGCGCGCTGGTCGGAATCGTGCTCGCGCTCCGCCCACTGCTGCCCGTGGACGAAACCCGCTACCTCTCGGTCGCCTGGGAGATGTGGCGCCACGGCGACTGGCTGGTCCCCCACCTGAACGGCGCTCCGTACAGCGACAAGCCGCCCGCCCTGTTCTGGGGCATCCTGCTGGGATGGCGGGTATTCGGCGTCGGCCCGTGGTGGCCTCGGCTCCTGCCCCCGTTGCTCGGCCTCGTGAGCGCCCTGCTCCTCGCCCGTTTGTCCGCGCGCCTCGGCAGCGGGCCGGCGGGCCGAGGCGCCCTGCCGTTTCTCAGCGGACTGCTCTGGGTCACCTATTCCACCATGGTGCTCTTCGACACCCTGCTGACCGCCTGCGTGCTGATCGCGGTCAGCGGCGTGGTGGAGGCATGGCGGGGACGGACGCTGACCGGCTGGCTCGCCTGTGGCGCCGGGATCGGTCTCGGCGCATTGAGCAAAGGCCCGGTGGTGCTGGTGCACGTGCTGCCGGTGGCGTTGCTCGCGCCGTGGTGGGCGGGGTCTGCTCCCTCGGGGGGTTGGACTCGCTGGTATGGCGGCGCACTCGCCGCCACCATGACGGGCGCGGCGATCGGATTCGCCTGGGCCCTGCCGGCCGCCGCCCATGGGGGCGCAGCCTACCGGTCGGCAATTCTCTGGGACCAGACCGCGGGCCGGATCTCGGGCCGGATCACGGGACGCCTGGCGCACCCTCGCCCCTGGTGGTGGTATCTCGCGATGCTGCCGGTGGTCCTCTACCCGTGGGGATGGTGGCCGCCGCTATGGCGCGCGCTGGCACGGAGACGCCGGCCGCTCGACGTCCCCGCTCGCTTCGCTCTCGCCTGGGTCGTGCCGGGCGTGGTGGTCTTGTCGTCGTTCGGGGGCAAGCAGGTCCAATACCTGATGCCGCTGCTCCCGGGGTTCGCCCTTCTGGCCGCGGCGGCGTGCGCGGACCTCGAGCCGCGCCGGTGGGACGCCGCGCTGCCGGCCGCCGTGTTGGCCCTCGCGGGCGGGGTGCTGGTGATGGGCGAAACGCTCTGGCCAGGCGGATTGCCCCGCTGGCTCGGCGGGGTGTCGCCCGGCTGGGGGGTGTGCCTCCTGACCGGGGCACTCGGGCTCGCGCTCGCGAGGGGAGGCCGAGGACAGGTGGTCGCGCTCAGCCTGACCTGTCCCCTGCTGCTCATCGGTGTGCACCTCGCGGGCGCGGCGGCGCTGCGACGCAGCTTCGATTTGGAACCGGTCGCTGCGATGCTCAAGCGGGGGGAACAGGCCGGCCGGCCCATCGCCTATGTGGGGCCCTACTCCGGACAGTTCCATTTCCTGGGGCGGCTCGACCGTCCGTTCGAGGAGATTCCGCGCGACAGCATGCCGGCATGGTCAGCCAGTCACCCGCTCGGGCTCGTGGTGCGCGTGGTCGGAGGTCGGTCCCGCGCGGCTGGTGCGCTCATCGCACGGCCGTACGGTGAATACGTGGTCGCGGTGTGGAGTGCTCGGGGACTGCGGTAAGGCCGACGACTAGGAGCGGGGCGCGCCGGCGAGGGCGGGGGCGGCAGGCTCGGGCGTCAGCACTGCCCAGACCGGATGGTGATCGCTGGCGCCGTGGACCTGCCGCACCACGCCGACGCCGCCGGGCTCGACCGGCGCCAGGCCTCGCGTCAGAATGTGATCCATCGCGAAGATCTTGTGGGTGGGGCCGAGCCACTCGGTGAGCCAGCGGAATCCCTCGCGGTGCATGCACGCGGCCATGGCGTAGTCGTTGAAGTCGCCCGCGATCACAACCGGCCCGGCGAAGCGCTTGGCGTCGTCGGTCACCGCCCGCGCCTGCTCGGCGCGCTTCTCCGGCGAGAGCTTCACCATGGTCTCGAGGTGCACGGCATAAACCAGCACGTGCAGTCCGTTGGCCCGCACCACCGCGGCGGTGGCGGTGCGGCGCATGCCCCGGTCCCAGCTGCCGTACGGCAGCAGCACCTTCCAGCTGCGCTCGATCGGCCAGCGGGACAGGACCGCGGGGCCGTAGTAATCGCCCGTGCGATGATGGACCACGGCGGGGTAGTAGGCGTAGTTGAGATGCAGGGCCCGTGCAATGCGATCGACGCCGCTCTCGTTCATCTCCTGGAGCATCACCACGTCGGCACCGCGAAGGCTGTCGTCCCGGAGCACCGAGATGGCCCGGTCGATCTGCTGCGACTCCTTGATGTTGAAGGTGACCACCCGAAGCGGCGCCGCGGACGCGGCGGCCCTCGCCGCGACCGTCGTGGGCGCGTAGCGGCCCAGGAATGCCGGCTGGTTGGCGCTCAACAGGTTGGTCGTGGGCGCGCACCCGCCCGACAGCGACGCGGCGGCCAGCAGGACCGAACAGAGCACGGGAAGTCGCGCATTCATGATCGGCGATAATTTACCTGCGAGGCACGCCATGCGCGCTCCTGACGCGCCGGTAGCGAAGCGCGCGGCGTCATCGATCAGCCGAGGAGGATACGCACCATGGCCTCGAGCACTCCCGCATCCCCGCGGAACGTCTCTACCGGCGTCGCCGGCCTGCATCACGTCGCCGTCGTCAGCCGTGACCTCGCCCGCTCGGCCGACTTCTACGGCCGCATCCTCGGCCTGGCCGACGTGGGTCTCGGTCCGGTACCCGTCGCTCCGATGGAGGAGCCCGGCGGACTCCGGGGGGCGGCCGGCCGCTGGTACGGCGACCACGCGGGACATCCGGGCAGCCTCATCGCCGTCGTGGAGCGGCCCGACGCGCCCGCGGGGCACCCCGGCATCGGCGGCAGCCACCACTTCGCGCTCGGCGTGACGGACCGGGACGTTCTCCTGCGCTGGAAGCGGCGCTTCCTCGACGAGGGCTACGGCGTCAACGGCATCCTCGATCGGCATTACTTCCAGTCCATCTACATCAAGGATCCCGACGGGCAGATCGTGGAGCTGGCGACCCTCGGTCCGGGGTGGACGATCGACGAGGAGGCGGCGCGCATCGGTGAGGAGCATCGCGCGCCCCCGCAGGAGATGATCAACACCAATCGGGACCGTGCCCGCATCGCGGCGGAGAACTGGCCCGACGCCGTCCCCGCGATCACCCCGGACATGCGCATCCGGGGGCTGCATCACGTGACCGCCATCGGGACCAGCATCGAAGGGACGGCGGCGTTCATCACCGGCCGGCTCGGCATGCGCCGGGTCAAGCGTACGAACAACTTCGACGACGTCGGCTCGTTCCACTGGTATTGGGGCGTCGGCGGCGGTCCTCCCGGGACCCTGGTCACCTACTTCGACCGCAAGCCCGAGCGGGAGCGCCCCGTGGGGATGGGGGCGGGACAGCTGGCTCATTACGCCGTTGCGGCCCGGGGCGATGCCGTCGAGGTCCTGGGCGCTTCGCTCGGCACCGCGGGCGTGCCGACATCGGCGATCGCAGAGTTCGGCCCCGATTCCGCCCCCTTCCGGGCACTCGCCACGGTGGACCCGGACGGCCATCCGGTAGTGCTGAGCTCGGTTCAGGGACCCACGTCCTACGATCCGTCTGGCCGGAACACTGAGGAGTCCGTCGATGAGCGATCCTGAGCGCGATGATCCGCATGCGGGCCAGCCGGTGCGCTCCGCCGGCACGCCCGTCGCTCAGGCGCGGGTCGCCGTCATCATGGTGCACGGACGGGGTGCATCGGCCGAGAGCATCCTCTCGCTCGCGCCGGCGCTCGAAGCTGCCGGCGTGGCGTTCCTGGCGCCGCAGGCCGGCGGCAGCCAGGGTCGCCAATGGTACCCGCTCAGCTTCATGGCGCCGATCGAGCGGAACGAGCCGGGCATCACCTCGGGACTCCGCGCCATCGGGCGCGTCCTGGCCCAGGTAGGAGCGGCGGGAATCGCCGCCGAGCAGACCCTCTTCCTCGGCTTTTCCCAGGGCGCGTGCCTGGCGTCTGAATTCGTGGCGCGGAACGCCCGGCGATATGGCGGGTTGGCCGTGTTGAGCGGCGGCCTCATCGGACCGGACGGCACCCCGCGCGACTACCCGGGTTCTCTGAAAGGCACGCCGGTGTTCCTGGGCTGCAGCGACGTCGATCCCCACATCCCCGCGCGGCGGGTTCAGGAGAGCGCCGAGGTGCTCGAACGCCTCGGCGGTGACGTCACCATGCGCCTTTACCCGGGGATGGGACACCTGGTGAACGACGACGAGGTCGAGGCGGTACGTGCCATGATCGCCGGTGCAGCGGCGAACCCAAAGTGACAGGGCAGTCACTCTGGCACGCTGATGGTTTCGGGGCCATAATTCCGTGACTTCCACAGACAGCCTGCCCATGCCTCCCGCTACCATCCTGGTCGTCGACGACGAAGAGTCGGTGCGCGCGGTCATCACCCGAACCCTGAAGGCGGCCGGATTCGCGGTGCTCCAGGCGGAGCACGGCGAGGCGGCGCTCGGCGTGGTCCGTGGCTTCACGGGCCCGCTGTCCCTGGCGATCGTCGATATCAACATGCCGGTGATGACCGGGTCCGAGTTCGCGCGAGAGTTCCGGCCGCTTCGCCCCAGCGTGCCGGTGCTGTTCATCACCGGGCGCGAGCCCGTGGTGCGGGGGGCGCGCGTGCTCCTCAAGCCCTTTGGCCCCGACCTCCTACTCGAAACCGTGGCCGAGCTCCTCGGCGAAGCCCAGCGGGCGGAGCGCGCCGGTGCCTGAGGGGGCTCGGATCCGCAGCGACCACGTTCGCAGGCTCAGCGCCGAGGTCCAGAACGCGGCGCGCCAGCTCAAGCAACAGAGCCGCTTCCTGTGCCGCCGGAGTGACCGGCTTCGGGCTCATTCGAACGATCTGCTGACGGTGGCGCTGTTCCGCCGGCAGAAACACCAGCGCGCGCTGGAGGCGCCGCCGCGGCACCTCGTCCTGTTGCCGTAAGCGCCTCTTCGGTCGACCGTAGTCCGCCGCATCCCTTACACACAAGACAGCGGGCCCCTGAGCCGCCCCATGCCGGGGCAAGGCGCAGTCCGTGTCGTGCCTGCCAGTTGGCATCGATCGGCCTCGTTGTGTCTTGCGATGTATGCAGATTGTGCAAAGTCTCTGGGACACAGTTGCACCAAACCAGCTACCTATGGCATTATTGACGGCAGCTTCTTGCGTAATAAGCACGTTTCTATTGACAGCGCGAAACGTCTACCATACCTTCCATCATCCAAGCAGGACCGCGACCCGTTACGCACGCCACGAGGTCCCGATGTGTGCCCCAGCCAACCTCAATCCGAATCCCACCCAGACCGGCCCCGCGCCGGACTAGGGAGCGCTGCGTCGAGCCACCGTGCCACACGCCGCCCGCTCCCTTTGGAGTGGGCGTTTCTGATTTCAGGCCGTCCGACTCACACCAATTTCAGCCTTGGGGGATGTCATGCAGCAGCGGAGGGAGATCGGGAGAGGCATCGTGCTGTTCGCCGCGCTCGCCGTACCGGTGCCACTGGCCGGCCAGGTCGTCATCACCACCGACGCGGGCGCGTTCAACAACTACACCTGGCGCGGCGTCACCATGACCAACAAGCTCGTCGTCCAACCCGATGCCTATCTGACGATCCCGGGAGGCGGCGGCACCGCGGTGATGGGCGCGTGGGGCAACGTCGACGCGGGGCAGTACGACGACCCGGTGAACGACTTCAGCGAGGGCGGGGGAACGGGCCCGTGGGATGCCACCGAAATCGACGTGTGGGCCGAATACGGCCACCCGATCGGCTCGAGCCTCAGCGGCACCTTGGGCGGGCTGCTGTACCTCTTCCCCAACGAGAGCGGGCTGACCAACGACGCCAACCAGACCTTCGAGGTGTACGGGAAGCTCCAGGCGACGAGCCTGCCGCTCGCCCCCAAGATCTCGGCGTTCCTCGATGTGGCCAAGGTGAAGGGCCTCTATCTCGAGACCAGCCTCACCCATACCCTCAAGGAAATCGAAAGCTTCCCCATCACTTTCGGCGCCCTGGCGGGGTGGAGCGCCGGCCAGGCGGTGAATGCCGACGACCCGAGCGAGATCGCCAACTTCTCGGACAACGGGCTGACCCATCTCGACTTCTCGGCC
>DATEIR010000052.1:0-4150 GCA_035278885.1 Gemmatimonadales bacterium
AGGGGGTCCGCCGCAGCCGGGTCGAGGCCGATACCGCATATTTCTACGAGAGCTCGCAGATCACCGACCTTCGCCGGGTCAAGGTCACCTTCTACGACATCAAGGGCGCGGAGAGCTCGACCCTGACGTCGAAGACGGGGACCTACCGCTGGCAGGATGGCGCGATGGAGGCCAACGGCAACGTCGTCGTGATCTCGCCGGATGGCCGCCGGCTGGCGACGGAGCGCCTCCGGTACGACAACGCGACCAATACCATCAGCACCGACCAGCCGTTCACCTTCGACGACGCGAGTCAGCATCTGAAGGGCAAGAGCTTCCGGTCCGACCCCGACTTCCGGAACGTCGTCACCGACCAGCCCAGCGGGGTGGCCGGCAAGGGCATGCTGCTGCCGGGACAGACCCGGGAGGACAGCCAGTGACCCGCGCCGCGCTGGCGGCGCTCGCGCTGCTCGCCGCCCTGACCCCGCGGCTCGCGGCCCAGGGAGGCCGCTGCACCTTCCAGATCGACAACGTGGATCGCCAGGGGAGCGTGGTCGAGACGCCCAACGGCACGAACTACTTCGCCGGCGGCAACGTGCGGCTGAGCTGCCGGGGCACCCAGATCACCATGCAGAGCGACAGCGTGGCCGCCTACGGCGGCAACATCGTGCGGTTCATCGGCCACGTGAAGTACCGGGATTCCACCCTCACGATGGACGCGGACAACGGGGTCTACTACAAGGTGGGGGAGAAGTGGGAGGCCCGGGGCCACGTCACCACCGAGAATCTGGTCACCGGATCCTCGCTCACCGGGCCCTCGCTCGACTACTATCGGGTGGTCAAGGGCGTCCGCGACACCCTCGAGATGTACGCGACCGGCAGACCCAAGATCAAATACAACACCGCCGATTCGGCCGGGCGGCCGGCCGAGCCGTACATCATCGTGGGCGACCGGGTGCGCTTCAAGGGCAGTGATCGGATCTACGCGGGGGGCAAGGTCACCATCGATCGGAGTGATTTCGCGGCCCGGGGCGACTCGCTCCGGCTCGACACCGGGGCCGGGAGCGATGGCACCCTGATCGGCGGATCCCCCATTCTCCGCGGGCTCGGGCCCGACAGCTTCAGCGTGGCGGGCAACCGGATCGACCTCAAGCTGGATCACCGGGAGCTCACCTACCTGCTGGCGAAAGGGAGCGGCCACGCGGTGAGTCGCGACTGGGACCTGGTCGCCGACACGATCGGGATCGACGTGAACAACCGCAAGCTGGAGCAGACCCTGGCCTGGGGAAAGAAGTCGCGCCCGGTCGCCACCTCGCCGACCTATGCCATGAAGGCCGACTCGCTCGCGCTCGACACGCCGGGCCAGCGGCTGACCGAAGTCCGCGGCTTCGGCTCGGCCTGGCTCGGCGGCACGGTCAATCAGGCCATCAAGGATCGGGACTGGATGCGGGGCGACACGATCGTGGCACACTTCACCCCCGTGGATTCGGCCGGCAAGACCCGCAGCCGCCTGGCCCGGATCGACGCCCGCCACGGCGCGCAGTCCTATCACATCGACGCGAACGCCAAGACGCCGGCCCGGCCGTCGATCAACTACGCCCGGGGCGACGCGATCACCGTCACCATGCTGAACGGGGACAGCGCGGGCGTGGATCGGGTGGACGTGCGGGGCAAGGTGGACGGCGTGCAGCTGGAGGCCGCGCCCGACAGCACGCCTCCGGACACCGCGCGGCCCGGGACCCGCGGCCCATGAGTCCGGCCGAATGGATCCGCGCCCTCGGCGACCGCGACCCGTCGGTGCCGATCGCCCTGGCGGCGATCGCGCGCGCCGCCGGCCTGTCGGACACGGTGGAGTTCAGCGACCTGGTGATGGCGTACCGCGAGGCCCACATCGCGGTGTATCGCGGGCTGCCCGGTCCGGGGCAGACCGAGATCACCGGCGACGAGGTGCGCGACCACCTGACCCGCTCGGTGCTCCCGCGGCTGGCGACCGAAGGGTGGATCCTGGAGTCGCCCGACGGCGAGTGGCGCCAGGCGCGCCCCCGGGTTCCCTGGTGGGGCCAGACCTCGGAAGCGCGGCAGGAGGTGTACGGCGAGCTCCTGGCCGCGGCCACGCGCGCGGTCCAGCGCGCCCATTCGCTCGCGTCGCACCAGGCCTCCGCCAGCGTGCTCGAGGGCGTCGACCTGAGCAAGAGCTTCAAGGGACGGCGCGTGGTGGACCGGGTGACCGTACGGGTGCAGCAGGGCGAGATCGTCGGGCTCCTGGGCCCCAATGGGGCGGGAAAGACCACGACCTTCTACCTTATTACCGGACTGATTCGTCCGGAGTCGGGCCGGGTGCTGCTCGACGGGCTCGATCTCACCCGGGCGCCGATGTATCGCCGCGCGCGGTCGGGCATCGGGTACCTGGCCCAGGAGCCGTCGATCTTCCGGAAAATGACGGTCGAGGAAAATATTCTGGCTATCCTCGAGACCCGTCGGCTGGGTCGGGAGGAGCGGCACCGGCAGCTCGACCACATGCTGGACGAGCTCTCGATCAAGCACCTCCGGAAGAGCAAGGCCTACGCCCTGAGCGGCGGGGAGCGGCGGCGGCTCGAAATCACCCGGGCGCTGGTCACCGAGCCGAAGTTCATGCTGCTGGACGAGCCGTTCGCCGGCGTGGACCCGATCGCGGTGCACGATATCCAGACCATCGTCGCGGGGCTTCGGCACCGCGGCATCGGCGTCCTGATCACCGATCACAATGTGGAGCAGACCCTGGATATCGTCGATCGCGCCTACATCATGTTCGAAGGGAAGGTGCAGGCCAGCGGCAGCGTGCGTGACCTGGTCTACGACGACCGCGTCGCGCAGCTCTACCTGGGACCCACCCTGACCGCGCGCCTTCGTGCGCGCCTCGAGGCGGTGGCATGAGAACCGGTCTTTCCCAGCATACCAGCCTGCGGCAGGAGCTCCGGGTCAACCCCCGGCTCTACCAGGCCATGGACATGCTGTACATGCCCATGATGGACCTGCAGCAGCACCTCAAGCAGGAGCTGCTCTCCAACCCCTTCCTCGAGCTGCTCGAGCCGGAGGAGGAGACCCCGGAGCAGAAGGACTCGGAGCAGGAGAAGGAGCAGAAGGAGAAGGAAGAGGAGATGGACTGGGAGGAGATCCTTCTCAATGGATTCGAGGTCGGCGGCACCCGGGAGCAGTACGAGCAGCTGGAGTACACCGAGCCGGTCACGGTCGAAACCAAGGATTTGATCGATCACCTGCGCGAGCAGCTGCAGATGATGACGCTGAACCCGCGCCAGCTTCTCCTGGCCGAAGAGTTCCTCGGCAACATCAACGAGGAAGGGTACCTCGCGGCCTCGCTGGAAGAGATCCAGGGATCGGTCAACCAGCTGGTCGAAGGCCACTTCTCGGCGGAGGGCGAGGGCGAGGCGGAAGCCGCCGCTGAAGTCGACGGACGAGTGGACGGTGAGGACGAGTCGCGCCCGGCGCTCCCGGCCGATGCGCCGCTCTACACCACCGCCGAAGTGGAGGAGATGCTCGCCGTGATCCAGAGGCTGGACCCGCCGGGCGTCGGCGCCCGCGACCTGCGGGAGTGCCTCCTGATCCAGCTCCGGGAGGAGAAGGACACCGAGTCGCTCACCTTCCGCCTGGTGGACGAGGCGTTCCCCGATCTGATCGCCCATCGGTGGAACGACCTGGCCAAGCGCTTCGGGGTCGAGCCCGCGGCGGTGCAGGCCGCGGCCGACGGGCTGGCCCGGCTCGATCCCAAGCCCGGCCTCAAGTACGCCAACCAGCACGACGGCTACATCATTCCCGACCTGATCGTGGAGAAGATCGGCAACCGCTACCAGGTCTTCCTCAACGACACCGGGATGCCGCGGCTCCGCCTCAGCCGCTCGTACCAGGAGATCGCCCGCGACAAGAAGAAGATGACCCCGGAGAACCGCGAGTTCATCGCCAGCAAGATGAACAGCGCCAACTGGATGATTCAGGCGATCGAGCAGCGCCGGCAGACCATGCTCAAGGTCATGAACTTCATCGTGGACCGGCAGCGGGACTTCTTCGAAAAGGGCATCGAGTACCTGAAGCCGCTCACCCTGCGCGAAGTGGCCGAAGTGATCAACATGCACGAGTCCACCGTGAGCCGGGTGACCAACGAGAAGTACGTGCAGAC
>DATEIR010000053.1:0-34142 GCA_035278885.1 Gemmatimonadales bacterium
CTCAGCTCCCGCTCAGCACCTGCTCCAGGATCAGCCACCGGTTCATCCCGGCGAACTTCTGGTGCATCTTCGTGATCGGGGCCGGATCCATCGCGTCTTCCTCGATCTGCAGATCCGCCAGCGCCTCGATGCCGCTCTTGAGGAACTTCCGCAGGCCCTTTTCCAGCGCCATGCCGGCGGTGCGGAAGTTGAACAGGGTCGAGAACTGCAGGATGAAGCCGAGGTCGGCGAGCTGCTGGTTGGTGATCAGCGTGCCGGCTTTCTTGGCCTTCCCGAAGTAGAGTGACGGCGAAAGGTTGAAGCCCAGCATCTGGTTGGGGTAGTGCTTCCGGACTCCCTCGGAGAACTCCTGCGGCTGGTCGAGCTCGGTGTTGTTGAACTCGGGCCAGATCACGTCCACGCCCAGCTCCGCCGCTTCCCAGGCATCCTCGATCGCCATCTTCACGCCACCCGGCTCCTGGTCCGGCAGGGCCCCGTCGATGGAGTCGGTCCGCGCGATGATCACCACGTTGACGCCGGTCGCCTCGGCGGCGGCCTTGATGGCCTTGAGCTTGGCGATCCACTGCTTCCGCGGCACCAGCACCTTGTTGCGCTTGGCCTTGCCCACGTTCACGATGTGGCCGCAGGTGCGGTTCGAGGGATCCTGGTTCTCCAGGTGCACCCCGCCGACGCCCACCCGGATGAGCTCGGTCGCGAGGGTGAAGGTCTGGGTGGGTCCTCCGAAGCCCGCCTCCATGTCGACGTAGGCCGGGGGCGCGCCGATCAGCTCCTTGCCCTCGCTGTCGTACCAGAGCGTGTTGCGGGCGCCTTCGATGCCCTTCTTGAGCTCGAGGACCAGCTCGACCATCTGGTGCGACTGATAGATCCCGATGTCGGGATACATGCTCTTGGTGGCCGCGAGCTGCCAACCGGAGCCATAGAGGCTGGTGAACCCGACCTTGGTCATGATCGCCGCGGTGAACGCGTCGTAGGCCCCGGCCGAATGGAGGTAGCTCTTCCTGTCACGGGCCTCGTGAAGGAGCCGGCGCAGCTTGTCGGCCGGGACCTCCAGGTCGGGCGGGGCGAACAGCTTGTTCACCGCCTCGGTGGGGTAGCTCACCTTGGTGGACACCGGGGACGTCGCAGTCGCCATGAGGGGACTCCTTCCAATGGAGCGTGCCGTCCCTCACCGGAGACGCCACGAGCACCCCGTCCGGGGGGCCGGGCGGGCAGGGGAGGACCTTGTGAAACCTTTCACATGATAGCGATTCCCCCTGGATTGCGCCAGAGGCCGGACGGGCCGGCCCCGGACGCACCCGTCCGGCGTCATGGCGTGGGTCGCCCGTCCCGCGTTACCTTTGCCCCCAACATGTTCATTACCAAGCCTTTCATCCGTGACCGCCGGATCCGATTCGCCCTGGCGGGGTGCGGACGGATCTCGGCCAACCACTTCGACGCGCTCGAGAAGCACGCCGAGCGGGCGGAGCTCGTCGGGGTGTGCGACATCGACCCCGAGGCCCTCCGGCGGGCCGAGGAGCGGACGGGGGTGCCCGGGTTTCGCACCCTGGATGCCATGTTGGCGGGGACCGACGCGGACATCGTCATCCTGTCCACGCCGAGCGGCATCCATGCCGAGCAGGCGGTCCAGGTGGCGGCGGCGGGGCGCCACGTCATGACTGAAAAACCGATGGCGACGCGCTGGGAGGACGGGAAGCGGATGGTCCACGCCTGCGATCATGCCGGGGTGCACCTGTTCGTCGTCAAGCAGAACCGCCGCAACGCCACGCTGCAGCTGGTCAAGCGTGCGGTGGAGCGCCGCCGCTTCGGCCGGATCTACATGGTGAACATCAATGTCTTCTGGAGTCGGCCGCAGTCGTATTACGACAGCGCGCCCTGGCGCGGCACCTGGGAATTCGACGGCGGCGCGTTCATGAACCAGGCCAGTCACTATGTGGATCTGCTCGACTGGCTCATCGGCCCGGTGGAGAGCCTGCAGGCGTACACCGCCACGCTGGCGCGGAACATCCAGGTCGAGGACACCGGCGTGGTCAGCCTGCGGTGGCGGACCGGCGCCCTGGGATCGATGAACGTCACGATGCTGACCTATCCCAAGAATCTCGAGGGCTCGATCACCATCATCGGGGAGAAGGGCACGGTCCGGGTCGGAGGCGTGGCGGTCAACAAGATCGAGCACTGGAGCTTCGCCGACTCCGACCCGGACGACGCCAAGGTCGAGCAGGCGAGCTACGAGACGACCTCGGTGTACGGCTTCGGGCACCCGCTCTACTACGACAACGTGATTCAGGCGCTCCGGGGCGAAGCCCATCCCGATACCGATGGACGTGAGGGACTGCACTCGCTGGAAATCCTGATCGCCACCTACCTCTCGGCGCGGGATGGCCGTCGGGTGGCCCTGCCGCTGGAGTACTGACGTGGTCGGGGCGGCACGGCCATGACCCACGTGATCCGCCGCAAAGGCATCATCCTTGCCGGCGGCACCGGCTCGCGTCTCTATCCGGTCACCCGATCGGTCTGCAAGCAGCTCCTTCCGGTTTACGACAAGCCGATGATCTACTACCCGCTCAGCACCCTCATGCTGGCGGGTATCCGGGACATCCTGGTCATCAGCACGCCCCACGACCTGCCCGCGTTCGAGCGGCTCATGGGATCGGGAGCCCAATGGGGCCTCTCGCTCGCCTATGCGGCGCAGCCCGCGCCCGAAGGTCTGGCCCAGGCGTTCATCATCGGCCGCGAGTTCATCGGCTCGGATCCGACCTGCCTCATCCTCGGCGACAACATCTTCTACAGCCACGACCTGGGGGTGACGCTCCGACGGGCGGGGAAGCGCGATTCCGGTGCCACGATCTTCGCCTACCACGTGAACAATCCGCAGTCGTACGGCGTGGTCGAGTTCGACGGCAGCGGCAAGGCGATCGCGATCGAGGAGAAGCCGAGGCAGCCGCGCTCCAACTATGCGGTCACGGGGATCTACTTCTACGACAACCAGGTGGTCGATATCGCCCGGGAGATCCGTCCCAGCGCCCGGGGCGAGCTCGAGATCACCGACGTGAATGCCAGGTATCTCCAGGCCGGCGCCCTCCAGGTCGAGATCATGGGCCGAGGCACCGCCTGGCTCGACACCGGGACGCACGAGCTCCTGCTCCAGGCCAGCCACTTCATCGAGACGATCGAGCAGCGGCAGGGGCTCAAGATCTCCTGCCCCGAGGAGATCGCCTATCGCATGCAGTACATCGACGCCGCGACGCTCGAGCGGCTGGCGGACGCCTATCGCGGCACCAGCTACGGCCAGTACCTCGGACGCATCGTGAAGGAGCCCAGGGTCCGGTGAAGGTGGAGACCACCGGCCTCCCCGGCGTCCTGGTGATCGAGCCTGTCGTGCATCGCGACCACCGCGGCTTCTTCCTCGAGACCTGGCGGTCGGAGGGCTACGCGGCGGCCGGCCTGCCGAGGAGCTTCGTGCAGGACAACCACAGCCGATCCACGCGCGGCACCCTGCGCGGCCTGCATTATCAGGTCGAGGATGCCCAGGGCAAGCTGGTCCGGTGCGCCACCGGGACGATCTTCGACGTGGCGGTGGACCTCCGTGGGGGCTCGCCCACGTACGGACGCTGGGCCGGGGTGACCATGTCCGACCGCGACAACCGCCAACTATGGATCCCGCCCGGGTGCGCCCACGGTTTCTACGTCATGAGCGAGACCGCGGATGTGGTCTACAAGTGCACCGCCTACTACGCGCCGGCCCACGAGCGCGTCATCCGCTGGGATGATCCCGACCTGGCGATCGCCTGGCCGCTCGAGGGTCGCGAGCCGGTGGTCTCCCCGCGGGACGCCGGCGGCCTGGCCTTTCGCGACGCCCCGGCCTGCGGGTGAGCCGCGCCCGCGCGCCGGCCGCGCTCCTGACCGGCGCCGCCGGTCAGCTCGGCCGGGCGCTGCAGGCCACCGCGCCCACGGCCTGGCGGGTGGTCGCCTGCGATGCCGCGGCCCTCGACGTCACCCGGCCGGAGGCGATCGAAGAAGTGGTGCGGCGGGAGCGCCCGAGGCTGATCGTGAACGCCGCCGCGTATACCGCGGTGGACGCGGCGGAGCGGGAGAGCGAGCGGGCGGAAGCGGTGAATGCGGTCGGCGCCGCGCACATGGCCGAAGCCGCCAAACTGGCCGGAGCGCGACTGATTCACGTCTCCACGGATTATGTGTTCGACGGGGCGCAGGCCCGGCCGTACACCCCGGCGGATCGCCCCCGTCCCCTCGGCGTCTACGGCCGGACCAAGCTCGCCGGCGAGCGTGAGGTGATGCGGATCTCCGGCGGCTCGGCCCTGGTCGTCCGGACCTCGTGGCTCTACTCGTCGCACGGAAGGAATTTCGTGCTCACCATGCTTCGCCTCATGCGCGAGCGCGACTCGCTCGGCGTGGTCAGCGACCAGGTGGGCTCGCCCACCTGGGCCCGGGGGCTGGCCCAGGCGATCTGGGCCGCGGCGGAAGCACCGGAGCTGGAGGGGATCCATCACTGGGCCGATGCCGGCGTCGCCAGCTGGTACGATTTCGCCGCCGCGATTCAGGACGAGGCGCTGGCACTGGGGTTGCTCCCTCGCGCCGTCCCCATCCGCCCGCTCCGCACGGCGGAGTATCCGACCGACGCCCGACGGCCCGCCTACAGCGTACTGGAACGGAGCGCGGACCTGGCGAGTCTCGGCGTGCCGGGCCGGCACTGGCGGGAGCAGCTGCGCTCGATGCTGCGGGAGGTGACGCCTGCGTAGTCTGCTGGTCACGGGCGGCGCGGGCTTCATCGGCGCCAACTTCGTGCGACACTGGCTGACGGAGCACCCCGACGATCGGGTGGTGGTGCTCGATGCCCTGACCTACGCCGGGAACCTCGCGAGTCTCGAGCCCGTGCGGGCCAGACCGGGCTTCACGTTCGTGCACGGGGATATCACCACGCCCGGGTTGGCGGAAGAGCTGCTGAAAACCCATGCCTCCACCATCCTGGTGCACTTCGCCGCCGAGTCGCACGTGGACCGCTCGATCGCGGGGCCGGACGCCTTCCTCCGGACCAACGTCAGCGGCACGCACGAGCTGCTGAAGGCGGCCCGGGCGACGGGGTTGGAGCGCTTCCATCACGTGTCCACCGACGAAGTGTACGGATCGCTCGCGCCGGACGCGCCCGCGTTCACCGAGGCGAGCGCCTACGCGCCGAATTCGCCGTACGCGGCGAGCAAGGCCGCCTCCGATCACCTGGTGCGCGCCTATCACCATACCTTCGGGTTGCCGGTGACTACCAGCAACTGCTCCAACAACTACGGGCCCCTGCAGTTCCCCGAGAAGCTCATCCCGCTGATGCTGGTGAACGCACTGGAGGGGAAGCCCCTGCCGGTCTACGGCGACGGGCTCAACGTTCGCGACTGGCTGTATGTGGAGGACCACTGTCGGGCCGTGGAGCAGGTCCTGCTCCGCGGCCGGGTGGGAGAGACGTACAACGTGGGCGGGTGGAGCGAGCGCACCAACCTCGACGTGGTCCGCTACCTGTGCGGCGTCGTGGACGACGCGTTCGCGCGGGACCCTGATCTGGCCAGGCGCTTCCCCCGCGCGCCGGCCGCCGCGGGACGGGAGACCGTCTCATTGCTCACCTTCGTGACCGACCGTCCCGGTCACGATCGCCGCTACGCCGTCGACGCCCGGAAGATCGAGGCCGAGCTCGGCTTCCGTCCGTCCGAGAGCTTCGAGAGCGGATTGCGACGGACCGTGCACTGGTACCTCGAGCACGAGGCCTGGTGGCGGGCGACCATGGACGGCAGCTACGCAACCTGGATTCAGCGATGGTATACCAACGCCGGGCGCTGAGCCCGCTCTTCCTGGGGCTCGCCATGTGCGCCCCATCCGCCGGCGCGCCCCCGGCGGCCGTTCCCACGCCGGCCCCGGTTCCCGCCGCGGCACCGGTCCCGGCGGATCAGCCGGTGCCCTCCACCGATGTGGCGTCCGTGCCGGACCCCGACCCCGGCCCCCAGGACACCGTCAGGTCGGCCGCCGTCGTGCGTACCGGTCCCGAGCTCTCGGCCGACGAGATCAAGCTGTGGCAGAAGACCGTGCGTCCTCGGCTGGCGCGGGACCAATGGCTGACGCCCGCACGGTACGATGCCGCGTATCTGTTCATGCTGCCGTTGCACGCCGCCTTCGAGCGCAACTACGCGGAGGGCCAGGCGGAGATGGCCGACCAGGTCGCCCGCTTCCTGGCCCAGCGTGACACCGTCAAGCTCAACCCCGATGCCCAGATCAGCTGGCTCCAGTACTTCTATTTCCTGAGCCGGTTCATGGTGCTCGCCGCCGACCACGGGCGCACCGACCTGATTCCGGCCGAGCTGCCCGGCGCCCTCCGGGGCTGGATCGCCGATCTCTGGCTTCGAGGGCCCGCGTGGCAGTGGTTCCGCAAGCCGTTCCCCGGGGGCGTCCGGGAGCGGGTCGAGTGGAAGCTCTCCGATGCCGAGGGTCCCGGCGGGAAGGCGTTCGAGCACGCGATCCTGGACCAGGAGCTGTTTCTCTTCGCCATCGGGGCCGACCTCCGGCACTACGGCCGCACCGTGGGCTCGCCGCTGGCGCACGACAAAGTGCTCGAGGAGCTCGACCGCTTTTCCCGCCGGGTCTACGACGCGAGGGTGGTGTGGAACGCCGACAGCGGCTGGACCTTCCAGCCGACGATCTGGCGCGACCATCCCGACCACGTCTACGAGTGCCGGACCGAGAAGCAAGCCGGACTCAAGCCGTGTGACCGCATCGGCGGCTCGGAGGACGCGTCCCACACCCATCGGTTCCCGCTCTGGATGCGGAGCCTGATCGAAGCCGCCCCGCCCAACTCCCCGGAGCAGGCGTACTACACCCGGCTCCTCTGGGGCCTGGAGCGCCAGTTCTTCGATCGGGTACTGGTCAAGCCCTCGGCCGAGTTCGCGGGGTATCGGCTGCGGAACTACATGGACGGGGAGAACGGGCTCTACCGGTGGGGCTATAAGCAGTTCGGCCCCGACCAGGGCTACGGCCCCTACGAGCTGTCGTTCGCGCTGCTCAGCAGCTGGTGGGGCTTCCTGCCCGGACCGCGGGCGCGCCAGCTCTTCGGCGATGTGGCCAAGGAGTTTCCCCTCTCGCCGGAGCTGCTCAAGGTGTACATGGGGCCGCCGCCGAAGGGCCGGCCCGCGGGCAAGCCGAACGGAATTCTGGTGGACGGCACGGCGAAGTTCCTCTGTCTGCTGGCCGCCGAACTGCCCGAGCCCGCTACCTAGGGTGGCGGGCGACTCCTATGTTAGGTCCCATGACTCCCTCATCGGTCAGTGTCGGTGATGTGCCCACGCCTCCGCTGCTCATGAGCGCCGATCCTGTCGCCGCGGCGCCTCGGATTCACTTGTCGGTGCCGCACATGGGCGGCGGCGAAGAGCGCTACGTGCGCGAGGCGATCGCCACCAACTGGCTTTCGACCGTGGGCCCGAACATCGACGCGTTCGAGGCCGAGTTCAGCCGACGGATCGGACTCCCCGCGGTGGCGGTCTCCAGCGGGACGGCCGCGCTGCACCTGGGGCTGCGCCTGCTCGGGGTCGGCCCCGGCGACGAGGTCTTCTCGCCCACGCTCACCTTCGTGGCCTCGGTGAATCCGATCGCATACCTCGGCGCCACGCCGGTGTTCCTCGACAGCGAGCGGGCCAGCTGGAACCTCGACCCCGACGTGCTGGAGCACG
The DNA here is from genome assembly GCA_035278885.1 of Gemmatimonadales bacterium. Classification (GTDB taxonomy): domain Bacteria; phylum Gemmatimonadota; class Gemmatimonadetes; order Gemmatimonadales; family GWC2-71-9; genus CAVVWJ01. The sequence goes on from DATEIR010000053.1 coordinate 7,713, forward strand.
CGCTCGCCGCGCGGGCCCGCGCCGGCCGGCTGCCCAAGGCGCTGGTCGTGGTGCACCTGTTCGGGCAGAGCGCGGACATGGATCCGATCGTGGCGCTGTGCGAGCGTCACGGGGTGCTGCTGCTGGAGGACGCCGCCGAAGCGCTGGGCACGCTCTATCGCGGCCGTCCCGCCGGGACGATCGCGCCGGTGAGCGCCTTTTCTTTCAACGGCAACAAGATCATCACCACCACCGGCGGCGGCATGCTGGTGGCGCACGACGCCGAGCGGGTGCGGAAGGCTCGTTTCTGGTCCACCCAGGCGCGCGATCCCGGCCCGGCTTACCACCACACCGAGATGGGCTACAACTACCGCATGAGCAATCTGCTGGCGGGCGTCGGGCGGGGGCAGCTCGAGGTGCTGGACGACCGGGTGGTGCGGCGACGCGCGGTCGCGTTCCGCTACCGGGATGCCTTCGCTGACCTGCCGGGCCTCGCACTCATGCCGCAGGCTGCCTACGGACTGCATACCAACTGGCTGAGCTGTTTCCTGCTGGATGCCGCCACGTTCGGCGCGACCCGTGACGCGGTCATCGCCGCCCTCGACCGGGCCAACATCGAGGCCCGGCCGGTCTGGAAGCCCATGCACCTGCAGCCGCTGTACGCGTCGGCCGAGCGGTATGGCGGAGCGGTGGCCGAAGACCTGTTCGCCCGAGGAATCTGTCTGCCGAGCTCGAGCAGCCTGACCGCGCAGGATCAGGATCGGGTCATCGCCGTCGTCCGCGCCGTGGGCCGCCGGTGAGCGACGGAGGCCCGCTCCGGTCGGGCCTGATCGTGATCGGGGGCGGCGAGCATGCCCGGGTGGTCATCGAAGCCATCCGCACCGGAGGCGGCCTCGATCTGCTGGGATTCATCGACCCGGAGCGCTGCGAGGAGACGGTACGCCGGCTGGGGGTCGAGCGCCTGGGAGCAGAAGAGGCGCTGGAGTCCTATCCCGCCGCGTTCGGCGTTCTGGGGTTCGGCGCCCTGGCCACACGGCCTCGGCGGGTGGAGGCGGTCGAGCGGCTTACACCGCGTCTGGGTGGCTGGAGCACCGTGGTGCATGCGTCGTCGTGGGTGTCGCCCACCGCGTCGATCGGCGACGGCGCGGTCGTCCTGGCGCGCGCGGTGGTGCAGACCGGTGCCCGCATCGGCGCGCACTGCGTCGTCAACACCGGCGCCATCGTGGAGCACGACGTGGTGCTGGGCGACCATGCCCAGCTCGCGCCCGGGGTCATTCTGGGCGGCGGCGCGCGGGTCGGTGCCCTGGCGTACGTCGGACTCGGTGCGGTGGTGCGGGACCACGTCCGCATCGGCGACGGAGCCACGGTGGGGATGGGCGCCGTCGTGGTGAAGGACGTGCCGGACGGAGCACGGGCGCTGGGCGTCCCAGCGCGGTGAGGCCGTGAAGGTCTGGATCGTCAATCAGTACGCCCTTCCACCGTCCGCGTCGGGCGGCACCCGCCACTACTCCCTCGCCCGCGCGCTCGCATCGCGCGGCATCGAGGTCGAGATCTTCTGCTCCACCCGGAACTATCTCACAGGCAGTACTATCGCGGCGCCGGGCACTCGGGACTGCGCCGGGGTGCGCTTCACCTTTGTCGATGCGGGCCGGGCGCCGGCGGTGGGGCGGCGGTCCGGGCGCCTGGCCGGCATGCTGGGCTTTGCCCGCGGCTTCCGCGCGCTCGCGCGCCGACGGACCGGCGAGGCGCGGCTCATCGTCGGCTCGACGCCGAGTCCGATCGGGGCGTGGGCGGCTTCATCCGAGGCGCGGCGGCGCCGGGTGCCCTTCGTCCTCGAGGTGCGCGACCTCTGGCCCCGAACCCTGCTGGATGTGGGACGGCTTCCGCGCTGGCACCCCGCGGTCGGGGTGTTCGGCGCCCTCGAGCGCGCCCTGTACCGCCGGGCGGATCGCATCGTCACGCTCCTGCCGCTGGCGGAGCGGCACATCCGGACGGTCCTTCCCGCGGCCGCTCCGATCACCTGGATTCCGAATGGGGTGGACCTTCGGCTGCTGCCCCCGGCGACGGAGCCACAACCCCGCGCGGCCGGCGAGTTCCTGGTGCTCTACGCCGGTGCCCACGGCCCCGCCAACGCGCTCGATGCCGTGCTCGATGCGGCCGGCCGGCTCGAGCGCCGCCGCCCCGGCGGATTCCGCTTCGTCCTGGTGGGCGACGGCCATGACAAGCCCAGGCTTCGGGCCCGCGCCGAGGCCGAGTCGCTCGACAGCGTCGTCTTCCTCGACCCCGTCCCGAAGGCCGAGGTCTACGGCCTGATGGCGGGCGCGGATGCACTGATCGTGAACATGAACCGCGGCAATCTTTATCGCTTCGGTATCAGCTTCAACAAGCTCTACGACTATCTGGCCGTCGGCCGGCCGATCGTCTCGGGCACCGATGCGGCCAACGATCCGGTGGCCGACGCGGGCGCAGGCATTACGGTGCCGGCCAACGATCCCGAAGCGCTCGCCGGCGCGGTGGAGCGCCTGGCGGCGACGCCGTCCGCCGAGCGCGCGGCGATGGGCGCCCGGGGCCGAGCGTTCGTGGAGGCATACCACGATATCGAGCGTCTGGCCGAGCGCTTCGGGGACGTGCTGCGGGCCGCGGCCGGCGTCCAGGGATGAAGCGGCTGCTCGACCTCGCGCTCGCCGCCGCCGGATTGCTGCTCCTCAGTCCGGTGCTGCTGGTCCTCGCGGTCGCGGTCCGCCTCGCGCTCGGCTCGCCGGTCCTCTTCCGGCAAGCCCGGCCGGGCCTTCACGGGCGTCCCTTCACGTTGTACAAGTTCCGCAGCCTGCTCGACGATCCGACGGGCGCCCGATCCGACCGGGAGCGGCTGACCCGTTTCGGTGCCATTCTCCGTCAGACCAGCCTCGACGAGTTGCCCGAGCTGTGGAACGTGCTCCGGGGCGACATGAGTCTGGTCGGCCCCCGCCCGCTGCTGATGGAGTACCTGCCGCTGTACACGCCGGAGCAGGCGCGCCGTCACGAGGTACGACCCGGGCTGACCGGCTGGGCCCAGGTCAACGGCCGCAACGCGATCTCCTGGGAGGAGAAGTTCCGGCTCGATGTGTGGTACGTCGAGCACCGGACCCTCTGGCTCGACCTGCGCATCCTCGGGCTGACCCTGCGCCGGGTGATCACCGGGGAGGGAATCAGCGAGCCGGGACAGGCCACCGCGACGCCCTTCCGCGGCAGCGGCCCCGGGTGAGCGGTCGCGGCCATACCCCCCCGCCCGGTCCCGTAGTAGATTGCCCCCCCGATGCTTGCCTCACTGCGCCCGCCTCTGTCCCCGGAGCCCTGACTGGCCCTCCGCGTCATGCTGGTGGCGGGGGCCCGCCCCAACTTCATGAAGGTGGCGCCGGTGCTTTCGGCCCTGACGGCCGACGGGCACACCGGCGTGCTGGTGCATACCGGCCAGCACTACGACGAGCAGATGTCGGACGCCTTCTTCCGAGACCTCGGTCTGCCCGACCCGCATCACTATCTCGAGGTCGGATCAGGCACCCACGCGGCCCAGACCGCCCGGGTCATGCTGGCGTTCGAGCCGGTGCTGCGCGCCGAGCGGCCCGATTGGGTGGTCGTCGTGGGCGACGTCAACTCCACTCTGGCGTGCGCCCTGGTCGCGGCCAAGCTCCGCGAGGAACTGAAGTGCCGCATCGCACACGTGGAGGCCGGACTCCGGAGCCATGACTGGCGCATGCCCGAAGAGGTGAACCGGGTCCTGACCGATCGCCTCTCGGACCTGCTGCTCACGCCCTCGCGCGATGCATTGCCCAATCTCACCGCCGAGGGGATTCCCGCCGACCGCGTGGTCTTCGTCGGGAACGTGATGATCGACACCCTCCTGCAGCATCTCCCCGCGGCGCGCTCGCTCGACCTGCCCGGCAGGCTGGGAGTGCGCCCCGGCGAGTACGTCGCCGCCACGCTGCACCGGCCCTCCAACGTGGACGAGCCGGAGCGGCTGGCCGTGCTGGTCGAGGCGCTGACGCGGGTCTCGCGCGAGATGCCGGTCATCCTGCCGCTGCACCCGCGCACCCGGCAGAAGCTCGAGGGCTTCGGCCTCGCCGCGACCGCGGCCTCCCTCCGGCTGCTCGACCCGCTGGGTTACACCGAGATGATCTCGCTCACCGACGGCTCCGCCGCGGTCCTGACCGATTCGGGGGGACTGCAGGAGGAGACGACCGCGCTGGGCGTACCGTGCGTGACCCTGCGGGAGCAGACCGAGCGGCCGGTCACGATCACCGAGGGGACCAACCGGATGGCGCCCTGGCCGCTCACGGCGGACGGGATCCTCACCGCCTTCCGCGAGGCGAAGGCCCAGGGCCGATCCGCGCCGGGCGAGCATTGTCCGGAGGGCTGGGACGGTGAGGCCGGCCGCCGCATCGCGGCGGCACTGGCCACAGCCGGGGGCCGGTGACCGCCACGGCGTCGCCGGCACGGGCGTTCCGCCCGAGCCCGTTCCTTCGTGACGTGATCTCGTCGGCGCTCACGGCCGTCGGAACCATGCTCTCGCTGGTGGCGGTCACCGGATGGCTCGCGTCGGGTCTGGGTCCATCGCGGTTCGCGGTATACGCCCTCTCGCGCCGACTGCTCTCCGCGGTCACTTCGTTCTCCACCGTACCGGTAGGTGTGGCACTCACCCGGGCGCTCGCCATCGAGACGCGGGAGCGCGAGCGCCTGGTCTATCTCGTCGCGGGCACGATCTTCGTCCTGGTCCCCAATTTCGTGCTCTTCGGGGTCGCGCTCGCGGCGCCCGGCCTCTGGTCCCGGCTGCTTCTCACCGACGCCCGGAATGCCCCGGTGCTGATCGGGACCATGCTCCTCATCGTGGCCATGGCGGCCTTCACCGTCGTGCTGGCCCGCTACCGCGGCACCGACCGGATCGGCCGGGCCAACCTGTGGCAGCTCTGGGCGCTGGCGCTGGGCCCGGTCGCGGTCGCCTGGCCGCTCGCCCGGTCGGGGCGGGTAGACGTGATCGTCCTGCTCACGGCGCTCGTGCTGCTCACCAGTGCCGTGCCCGTGTGCCGCTGGCTGCTCCGCGCCACCTCGGCCCGAATAGGTTGGGTGGAGGTCCGTGAGCGCCTGAATGAGTTGATGCGATATGGCGTGCCCCGGGTCCCTGGCGGCCTGGCCTTCGGCAGCCTCATGGCGATCGGCCCGTTTCTCGCGCCGTACTTCGGTACCCTGCGCGAAGCGGGCTTCCTGGTCGCGGGTCAGTCCATCCTGCGAATCGCCGAGGGCGCCACCTCGGCCTTCAGCCTGGTCGCGCTGCCCAAGGTGGCGGCGCTTCGGGCCCGCCAGCAGCACGACTTCCTCCGTGACCGGGTCGAGGACATGATTTCCATGGTCCTGCACCTGGGCCTGTTCGGGACGGTGCAGCTCCTGGTCTGGTCGGACGAGATCGCCACCGTTTGGCTGGGCCCGGCCTACGGCGAGGCGGTGCCGCTCATCCGGATTCTGATGGCGGGGGTGGTCCCGTATCTGGGATACGCGATGCTCCGCACCACCATCGACGGCCTGGAGGAGAAGGCGGTCAACACCCATAACATGTACGCGGCCTGCGCCACGACACTGGTGCTGTCCCTCGCCCTCGGCGCCGCCGGCTTCGGGGCGCCGGGGCTCGCCGTGGCCGGCGCCGCCGGATTCATCGTGCTCGGGCTGCTGACCGTCCGTCATCTCTGGATCATGCTGCGGCCGGTCGGGCAGCACCTCGCGGTCCGCCATGCCCTCTGGCTCAATCTCCTGATGACGGTGGCGACGCTGGCGCTGCGGCAGGCGGTTGCGCCGCGCTTCGCGGACCGGCCGGCGCTGGCCATCGGACTGGGCGTGGCGGCGGTGGGCTTCGCGATGTATCTGATGGTGCTCCGGCGCCTGCGGGTGCGCTGGGTGAACGAGATCGAGCAGCGGCTCCGGCCGCGCGAGCGCACAGGATGAAGCCGCTCGGCATCGTGCTCACCGGCGCCGTGATCGCCGTGCTGGTGGTCGTCACCGACTTCGCGCCCTCGCCGCTGCACGTCACCGGCGCGGTGGCGATCCTGCTGGCCGGCTGGATGGTACACGAGGCGGCCGGCCTGCATCCGCAGCGCATGACCATTCCGGGCATCTGGCTGATCTCGTACGTGACGGTCGCGGTGATCCCCGGCTTCTTCGTGGCGGCCGACAAGCACACCCCCTACGTGGCGCCGTTCATGACCGCCGTGCTGAGCACGCTGATCACCGTGCCGACGGGCATGCTGCTCGCGCGCGCATCGGCGGGCTTCAGCCGGCGGGAGGTGGAGGAGTTCTTCGAGGCGCCGGTGACGGAGCGCGCTCCCTCGCCGGAGCAGACTGCGGCGTACCTCCTGGTGCTGGTCGTGGCGTTGGCGCTCACCGCGGGGTACGTGATCGAGGCCCCGGTCATTCCGCTGCTCTACCTGCTGCGGAATCCGGGCGCCGCCGCGGCCCTGGTCGGCCTGCGCGAGGAATCGTTCAAGCTGCTCGACTCGCCCCTGGTATATGTGTACGACGTGCTCCGGCGGGTGGGCTATCCGTTCCTGATCTGCGTCGCCCTGGGATGGTGGCTGGTGAGCCGGCAGCGGCGGTGGCTCGTGCTGTTCCTGGTGACCGGCGTGATCGGAATCGTCTACGCGGCGATGACCGTGGCCAAGATGCCGGTCGCCGTGATCGTGCTGGCCGCCGCCCTGGCCTGGTACCTCCATATCGGAGGCAAGATCAGCTTCCGGGCCGCGGTGCTCGGATTCTGCGCCGTCTTCCTCTTCCCGGTGTTCGTGCTGGTCCAGTCGCTGAGCGGCCTGGGCGTGGGTGCCGACGTGATCGCGCAGGGGATCTTCCATCGCCTCTTCTACGTGCCGGCGGAGATCCTCTACAACTACTTCGAGGTCGTCCCCGACGTGGTGCCCTATCTGCACGGGCGCACGATCGGCCGGATCAACTGGCTGATCGGGGCCGAGTCCGAGGTGAACATCGCGAACTACGTCTTCCGGTACATGTTCCCCTGGCGGGTGGACACCGGTCTCGCGCCGGCGCCGTTCATCGGCTACCTGCACGCGGACTTCGGCCTCGTGGGCGTGCTCGTGGGGGGCGTGCTGGCGGGAGTCATCCTCGAGGGGCTCCAGATCGTGGTGACCCGGCGGCCGAAGACCGTGGTGAGCCTCGCGGGGTACTCCTACCTGCTCTGGTGCGGCTGGAAGCTCAACATGGAGTCGATGACCCAGTCCCTCCTCTCCGGCGGAATCTTCATCATCCTCGCGCTGATGGAGGTGATGGGCCTGATCGAGGGCTTTTTCCGCGTCGCCACGGCGCGGCCCCGTCTGGCACGGCGGTGACCCGCCGGCCGCCGCGGGTGGCGATCCTCTCCTCGGTTCACCCGCCATTCGACACCCGGATCTTCCAGAAGCAGGCCCGCGCCCTCGCGGCCGGGGGATACGATGTGACGCTGGTGATCCCCCACGCGCGCGACGAGACGGTCGACGGGGTCAAGCTCCGCGCACTGCCGCCGGCGGGAAGCCGGCTCCGGCGGATGCTCGCCGGGCCGCCGCGGGTTCTGCGGGAGGCGCTGAGGCTCGGGGCCGACGTGTACCACTTCCACGACCCCGAGCTGATTCCCGTCGGTCTCGCGCTCAAGGCGCTGGGCAAGCGGGTGATCTACGACGTCCACGAGGACGTCCCCAAGAGCATCCTGGGCAAGACCTACCTCGCCCCTTCGATGATCAAGCCACTCGCCGCGACGAGCCGCCTGGTCGAGCAGTCGGCGAGCCGCGCCTTCGACCTGATCGTCCTCGCGCGCGACGACATCATGGACAGCTTCGCCGGCCACCCGCGGACACTGCTGATCCGGAATTACCCCAGCCGGGCCGCGTTTCCCGAGGTGGACAGAGCCGATCGTGGGGACGGCGAGTTCCTGGTGGCGTACTCCGGCGGCCTGACGCTCGGCCGGGGCGCGGTGCAGATGCTGGACGCCCTCGGTCGGATTCCCGACCGTTGCCGGCCCCGGCTGGTGATCTTCGGCAAGTTCGGTCCGGCCGAGCTGGAGAGCGAGATGCGGGCGCACCCGGCCTTCGACCGGGTGGACTATCGGGGCTGGGTGGCGTACGAGACCCTGCCCGCGCAGCTGGCGCGCGCGGACGCCGGCATCGTCTGCTTCCAGCCCGAGCCCAACAACGTCAACGCGGGGCCGACCAAGCTGTTCGAGTACATGGCCTGCGGCCTGCCGGTCGTGGCGTCGAACTTTCCGATGTGGCGCGAGGTGATCGAGGGCCACGAGTGCGGCATCTGCGTCGATCCGACCGACCCCGACGCCATCGCCGCCGCGCTCACCCGGCTCGCCGACGACCCCGCACGCCGGCGCATCATGGGCGAGAACGGCCGACGCGCCGTGCTCCAGGTGTACAACTGGGAGGCCGAGGCCGAGCGCCTGCTCGAGGCCTACGGCCGGCTGCTCGCCGGCTGAAGCGTGCCGCGGCTCGGAATCCTGCTCGGGGCGATCCGCCCGCGGCTGCTCGAACGGCCTTGGTGGCGCTACCGCCACCGCGAGGGAGTGGCCGACCCCGCGCCGGACGAGCTCCGCCGCCATTTCCCCGACGGTGGCAGCCCCGACTTCCTCACCCGCTTCGCCGACGGATACGCCCGCCGGGTGCCGCACGTCCTCGCGCGCCGTGCCGAGTTCGCGAGCGAGCTGCGCCGTCACCCCGAGCGCGTCGCCGCCCTGCTCGCGGCGGCGGAGCGCACCGACCGCCTCGAGTTCGACGTGCTCGGATCGGGGCCCGCGTCGCTCGGGCCCGTCATCGACTGGAACCGTGACTTCAAGAGCGGCCGCGAATGGCCCCTCGACCTCGCCTGGCGGATCGACTACGCCAACCTGGGCGAGCCGTCGGATGTGAAGGTCGCCTGGGAGCTGAGCCGGTTCCATCCGCTCGCGTGGCTGGGCCAGGCCTACTGGCTCACCGGCGACGAGCGCTGGGCCCGGTGCTTCCGTTCGATGGTGGAGAGCTGGCTCGAGGGGAACCCTCCCGGAAGGGGCGTCAACTGGGCCGTTCCCATGGAGCTCGCGATTCGCGCGGCCAATTGGATCATGGCCTTCGGCTGGTTCTACGGCTCTCCCAGCCTGGACGAGGCGTTCTGGCTCCGGATGCTCGCGAGTCTGTGGACCCACGCGGAGATGATCCGCTGGAATCTCGAGTACCAGCGGGTGCTGGGGAATCATTACGTCTCCAACGGCACGGGTCTGGTGCTGCTGGGGTCGTTCTTCGCCGATAGCGCGCAAGGCCGCCGCTGGCTCCGTGCCGGACGCCGGATTCTGCATCGGGAGATGCGCCGGCAGGTGCATCCCGACGGCGTGAGCTACGAAAAATCGATCAGCTATCACCGGCTGGTGCTGGAGTGCTTCTATCTGGCGCTCATCCGGGGCGAGGCGGCGGGCGTGACCTTCTCCGCATCGTTCCGGTCACGCCTCGAGCGGATGTTCGAGTTCACCGCCGCCTACACCCGTCCGGACGGCTCGACCCCGCTGGTGAGCGACGCCGACGACGGGCGGGTGCTGCGCTTCGCCCCGGAGGATTCCTTTACCGACCATCGACATGCGCTGGCCGTAGGCGCGGCATTGTTCCGGCGCGCCGATTTCGCCGACGCGGCGGGGCCGTGGCATCCCGAGGCGCTCTGGCTGCTCGGCCCCGAGGCAAGCCGCCTTCCAGCCCCGAACACCGAGCCTCCGCGCTCTCGCGCCTTTCCCGCCGGAGGCTACTACGTCATGCGCGGGCCGGACAGCCACACCTTTCTGGACGGCGGAGAGATCGGGATCGACGGCGATGCGGGGCACGGGCACAACGACATCCTGAGCTTCGAGCTGTACGCTCCGGGTGGCGCCTTCATCGTGGACTCGGGCACTTACCTCTATACTTCCGATCCGGCGGCGCACCGGATGTTCGCCAGCACCGCCGCGCACAACACCGTGGTGGTGGACGGGCAGGAGATGGCGCCGTTCGCGCGGCTCTGGCACCTGGCGGAGAATCACACCGCGCCCAGGGTGCTGCAGTGGCGCAGCGGGCCGGACGAAGATCGCTGGGAGGCGGAGCATCACGGCTACACCCGGCTGCCGGAGCCGGTGAGGCACCGGCGCGAGGTCCGCTTCCGGCGACGCCCACTGCAATGGCTGGTGCGGGATCGCGTGCTCGGCCGAGGGCATCACCGGGTCGAGCTCTTTCTCCACCTGAATCCGGATGCCATCGTTCGCCGGGTGGACGCGCGCACGGTTGATGTGACGCTGGGCCAAGGCTGCCTCCGGATCGGCGTCGGCGAGCCGGTCGAGGTGCTGGATGGGTGGGTCGCGCCGAGCTACGGTGTGCGGCGGCCGGCCCCGGTGCTCCGGGTGCAGTGGGAGGGAACGGTGCCGTTCGAGCTGGAGACGACGATCGCGTGGCGCCCCGCCGAGGGCGGGTCAAGGGGAGAGAATCGAGCATGAAGCAGGTGGTGCAGAACCTCCGCGGAGACGTCCGCCTCACCGAAGTGCCGGCGCCGGCCCTCCGCCCCGGCGGCGTCCTGGTGCGCACCGTCTGCTCGGTCCTGAGCCCCGGGACGGAGCGCACCAACGTGGAGCGCAGCCGCCGGTCGATTCTCTCCAAGGCCAAGGACCGCCCCGACCTGGTGCGGCAGGTGATCCAGCGGATGCGGCGAGACGGCTGGTCCGCCACCATGCGGAGCGTCAACGACCGGCTCGATGCGCTGGTGCCGATGGGCTACAGCTCCGCGGGCGTGGTGGAGGCGGTCGGAGAGGGCGTGCGGGACCTTCGGGTCGGCGATCGGGTCGCCTGCGCCGGCGGCGGCTTCGCGAGTCACGCGGAGCTGGTGTGGGTGCCGCAGCTCCTCTGTGCCCGGGTACCCGCGGGTGGTCCGCGCGAAATACCGCTGGGAGACGCCGCGTTCGCCACGCTGGGTGCCATCGCGCTCCAGGGCTTCCGCCAGGGCGAGCTGCGGCTGGGTGAGACGGTCGCCGTCACCGGGCTCGGGCTGCTCGGCCTGCTCACGGTGCAGCTGGCCAAGGCTGCCGGGTGCCGAGTGGTGGCGGCCGACCTGGACCCCGACCGGATCGCGCTGGCACTCCGACTCGGCGCCGACGTGGCGGTGCCCGCGGGGGAGGAGTACGAGACCGCGGTGCGACAGGCCACCGCCGGCCGAGGCGCGGACGCCGTGCTCATCACGGCCGCCACCGAGAGCGCGGAGCCGGTCCGGCAGGCGGGCCGCCTCGCGCGCGACCGAGCCGTGGTGGTCGTCGTCGGCGCGGTCCCGGCGGACGTTCCGCGCAGTCCGTTCTACGAGAAGGAGGTGGACGTCCGCTTCAGCCGGTCCTACGGGCCCGGGCGGTACGACCCGTCGTACGAAGAGCACGGGCACGACTACCCGATCGGGTACGTGCGGTGGAGCGAGCAGCGCAATCTCGAGGCGTTCCTCGACCTCCTGGGGCAGGGACGGCTGGACCTGAAGCCGCTGGTGAGTCACCGATTCCCTATCGCCGAGGCGGAGCGAGCGTACCAGGTTCTGACCGACCCGGACGCCAGGGCGCTGGCCATCGTGCTCGACTATCCCGAGGCGGTCGCTCGGACGACGCGAGTCGATCTCGCCCCCGAGCCGGCCCGAGCCGGCCCGGCGCCCGCCGCACAGGTGCGGATCGGGGTCATCGGCGCGAGCGGGTTTGCCCGGGCAGTCATGATCCCGGCGCTCAAAGAGGTGCCCGACGTGACCCTCCGCGGGATGGCCGCGGCGAACGGACTCAATGCCCGGTCGGCCGCGACCCAGGCGGGCTTCGAGTACTGCACGTCCGACTACCGCGACCTGCTCGCCGACTCCGAGATCGACGTGGTCATGATCGCTACCCGTCACGGCCTTCATGCCGAGCAGACGGTGGCGGCGCTGGAGGCGGGGAAGCGGGTGTTCGTGGAGAAGCCGCTCTGTCTTACCGAGGAGGAGCTGGATCGGATCGTGGCCGCCTGGAAGGCCGCGGGCCGGCCCGCCGCCATGGTCGGCTTCAACCGCCGGTTCTCACCCCACACCGCCAAGGTCCGCCCGCTGTTCGCCGGGCGGCGCGACCCGCTCTCCGTCCACTACCGGATCAACGCAGGCCAGCTTCCCGCCGGGAGCTGGATCAACGACCCCGTGGAGGGCGGGGGTCGGGTCCTGGGTGAGGTGTGTCATTTCGTCGACCTTTCGTCTGCGCTGGTCGGTGCACAGCCGGTTCACGTCTTCGCCGAGTCGGTGGGGCCGGACGGCGTCGCCGCGACCCTGCGCTATCCTGACGGGTCAGTCGCCATGCTGCAGTACCTGAGCGGCGGGCACCCCAAAGTGCCGAAGGAGCGGATCGAGATCGTGGGCGCCGGGACGGTGGCGCTCATCGACGATTTCCAGACCACGACCTGGCAGGGGCCCGGCGGGGAAGGGAAGTTCGCCCCAGGTGGGCAGGACAAGGGGCATCGGGCGGAGTTCGCGGCGTTCGCGCGGGCGGTGCGGGAAGGGAAGGCGGAGCCGCTGAGCTTCGGGGAGTGCGCCGGGAGCACGCTGGCCACGCTCCGCATCCGGGACTCGGCGGCAGGCGGCGTCGGACTTTCGATCGAGGCTATCGGGTTGGGGGCGGAGCCGGCCTAGGAGGGGGTCGCGACCTCCGCTGGCGCGCCGCCCGCCCCTTTCCGGCTCCAGCTCCGGGCCAGGCGGTCGTAGGCGGCGGGCTGGAGCTCCTGGCTTCGGCTCACGTACTCCCGCACGAAGGCGTAGGTCGCTCCCACCAGCAGGCCCAGCACCAGCGCTACCAGCGTCATCCTGACACGCCGCGGGCTCGAAGGCTTGGCGGGCGGGGTGGGCGCGTCCACCACCGTGAGCACCGGCGTGTTGTTGACCTCATCGATCCGCGCCACCTCGTACTCCCGGCGGAGCGTCTGGTAGATATCCTGGCGGATCTGTACCTGCCGGTCGAGCCGCTGGTTCTCGAAAACCAGCTGGGGCGAGTTCTCGAACGAGCGGTTTCGGACCAGGAAGGCCCGCATGTTGTCCTCGGCGGCGGTCAAATCGCGCTGGGCGTCGTTGGTCTGGGCCTCGGTGAAGCGGCGCCGCTCGCGGGCCCGAAGGTTCCGGGTCCGCTGGTTGAACTCGTTGAGCAGGGCCACCATACGCGACACGACCGAGGCGGACAGGTCGGGGTCCGGCAGCTCCGCATCGAGGGTGATCACCCCGGTCTTCGCGTCCACCTTGGCGGAGGAGTGGTCCTTCATCCACTGGACCCCATCCTCCATCCGCTGCCGAGGGTTGTCGTCCTCGATCTTGAGAATATCGATCAGCGCCGCGCTGTCGCTGGCGGCGGCCCCGGGGACCCGGAACCGGGTCAACAGGGTCTGCTCCAGGAGGGAGCGGCTCTCCGTCACAGCGGCGTAGAAGTCGGGGGATGATGTTGGGTCGCCACCGGGCAGGCTGAAGCCCAGCTCGCCGGCCAGGGCATTGATGCCCGTGGGGAGCTGAATCGAGGTGCTCGACTCCGGGATGAACCCCGCCTCGGCGGTCCACCGGGTCGGAAGCAGGAAGCTGATCACCAGGGTCAGGATCGCCGCGACGGCCGCGATCCCCAAAATGGTACGCCGGTGTCGCGAAAGGACCCAGGCGTAATCCAGCAGGCCGGTGTCTATGCCGCCTCCGTCATGGGTTCGTGCGAGCACGAATGATGCAAGGCCAAAGATACCCTTGGCGATAGGCGGTTACAATCAGGTCGGCCCATCGGTCTGTCAAGAGGGACTAAGCTCCCTCCGGGCAATAGCTTGACCTATCAACCTGGTAACAGTATCTGTTAAATCCAGAATGAAACTTCACGTGCCGCGGCACCTGAGAAACCGCCACCTGCTCTTCCTGGACGCCGTGCTGCTCGGCCTCTCCACGATGGTGGCGTACGTGGTACGCTTCGAAGGCCTGGACTGGGGCGGTGCCAATCTACACACCGCCCTTGTCTTTCTCCTCTGCAGCCTTCCCCTCAAGCTCGGAGTGCTCCTCTACGTCGGCCTGTACCGGCGGCTGTGGCGGTTCGCCGGCGTTGCCGAGCTGGAGCATATCCTGGTGGCGACCGCCATTTCGGCGTCGTTGTCCACCCTCCTCGGGGCGGCCGTTCTCCCCGGCCTCACGCTCACGCCGGTGCGGGTGCCGCTCAGCGTGCTCTTCATCGATGCCTGCCTCAGCGCGGGCGCGGTGGCACTGCCTCGGCTCTTCATCCGGCTCCTCGGCCGGCGGAGTCAGTGGCGGCGGCTCGAGGCTGCGCGTCGGGTGCTCATCGTGGGTGCCGGGGCCGCCGGCGAGGTCATCGTCAAGGAGCTGCTGAGCCACCCGCAGCTCGGGATGAACCCCATCGGCTTCGTGGATGACGACCGGAGCAAGCATGGCCACCGGCTTTGCGATCTCCCGGTGTACGGCGCGCTTTCGGCGATCAAGGACCTCGTTCTCCGCTATGACGTCGAAGAGGTCATCATCGCCATGCCCCGGGCCCCGGGCGCAGTGGTGCGCGAGGTCGTCCGAGCGGCCATGGAAGCGGGAGTGAAGACTCGCACCGTACCGGGAATCTTCGATATCATCTCCGGGCGGGTCGCGGTCGCATCACTCCGGCAGGTGGAGATCCAGGACCTGCTCCGCCGGGACCCGATCCAGACCGACCTGGAACAGGTCCGGGTGCTCGCGACCGGCGAGACGGTGATGGTGACCGGCGCCGGAGGCAGCATCGGCAGCGAGCTCTGCCGACAGCTGGCCCGGCTGGAGCCGGCCCAGGTCCTGGTGATGGGCCACGGTGAGAATTCGATCTTCGACGTGATGGCGGAGCTGACCGAGCGCTATCCCAACGTCACCTGCGTGCCCATTATCGGCGACGTGCGGGACCGTGAGCGGATGCGGCTCATCTTCGAGCGCTACCGGCCCTACGCGGTCTTCCACGCCGCGGCGCACAAGCACGTGCCGCTGATGGAAGAGAACATGGCCGAGGCGGTGACCAACAACGTGCTCGGCACCAAGAACATCGCCGAGCTCTCGGCGGAGTTCGGGGTGGAGCACCTGGTGCTCATCTCCACCGACAAGGCCGTGCGTCCCACCAACGTGATGGGCGCGACCAAGCGGGTGGCCGAGCAGATCGTGCAGGAGATCGCGGAGACCCACGGGCGGAACTTCGTGGCGGTGCGGTTCGGCAACGTGCTGGGCAGCCGGGGCAGCGTGGTCCCGACGTTCCTCCGCCAGATCGAGGCTGGTGGGCCGGTGACCGTGACCCACCCCGAGATGCGCCGCTATTTCATGACGATCCCCGAGGCCGTGCAGCTGGTGCTGCAGGCCGGGGCGATCGGCAAGGGCGGTGAGGTCTTCGTGCTCGACATGGGGGAGCCGGTCAAGATTCTCGACCTGGCTACCGACCTGATCCGGCTCAGCGGGCTCGAGGTCGGCAGCGACATCGAGATCCGCTTCAGCGGCTCCCGCCCGGGGGAGAAGCTCTACGAGGAGCTGTTCTTCGACTCGGAGAGCGCGCTGCCGACCGGGCACCCGAAGGTGCTGCGGGCCAAGAACGGGGTGCTCCCGATCGGACTCAGCACGGTGGTGGATCTGCTGGTGGACGGCGCCCGCCGCGGCTGGTCCGACGACCAGCTCCGCAACCTGCTGGGCCGCCTGGTGCCCGACTTCCGCGTGCCCGCCCCCGAGGTGGAAGCGGAAGCCGACCTGCCTATCTCGTCGCTACCACGATAATCGTCGTCAGGATGCCGAGCACCTGGGCCACGGTCCCGAGGACCGCGCCCAGGTTGTTCGGCGGCTGCACCAGCTTGCGGGGCACGTAGACCGTGGCCCCGGCCGCCGGCTTGGGCACCCGGTCGGCCAGGATCATCCGGCGCTTGACGCCCGCCCGCTCCCCGTTCGGCTGGGTGACGTAGCTGTTGTCGTCGTCGCCCGTCACGCCGTACCCGCCGGCCCGGTCCACGTACCAGTCGAGGTTCTTGCCCGGCTCGAAGGCCACCGGCCCGGGCGAGTTGACGTAGCCGCCCACGAACACCACAGGATCGAACTCGGGGATGTTGATGGAGTCCCCGCCGACGAGCACGACGTTGTCGCGGAACTTGGGGTCCCTGAGGACCCGGGGCAGATCGATGCCGATCCGCTCGGGGGCGCTGCGGGTGACGGTATCCCGTCCGCCGTTGATCGGAATCGCCACCCCGCTGTCCACGGGCGAGAGCGGGTCGCCGCCGGTGGGCCGCCCCGCGGTGTAGCGCCGGTAGAACTGGACCCCATCGGCATACGCTTGGTCGGTGAGGCCCCCGGCCCGCTCCAGCAGGTCGCTCACCCGGTCGGTCTTGCTCTTGAGCGAGTAGCGCCCGGGAAACTTGACCTGTCCGGTGATGGCCACGCTGCGCTGCAGGTCCCACCCCGTCTGCCGCATGATCAGCACGTTGTCGTAAGGCTGGAGCGGCGCCTCGGGAGCACCCGAGGCCGGCGCGGGCAAGCCTGGCGGCCCGGCATAGCGGTCGCCGGGCGTGCGCCCGAACAGATAGGTGGAGTCCAGCGGCACCCGCACCGTGGTGGCGAGCGCGCCCGGCGCCGGGTTGGAGTCGAGCCGCGCGATCTCCGCCTCCTGGAGCCAGGCATCCGGGGTCACGCCGTCGGCCAGCAGCACGGCGTCGCGGAGCGTCATGCCGTCGCGGAAGGGGACCCGGCCCGGCTTCCGCACCGCGCCCACGATGGCCACCCACCGCTCGCTCCGGAAGGTCGACCGGGACCAGATCCGGATCTCGTCCTGATCCTGCAGCACGACGTCATCGGTGACCGCGCCCGCCGAGTCGGCGAAGGCGGAGCGGAGCTGGGCCATGCTCGAGTCCTCGCTCACCCGGGTCACCAGAATCCGGCCCAGGTAGAGATCCGGCCGCGGACCGCCCGCGAGGCGGATCGCGTCGCTCAGCTTCATGCCGGGCGTGAAGCCCACCTGGCCCTCGACCCAGACGTTGCCACGGACCGTCACGAACCCGCGCAAACGGTCCTCGATGCCGTACACCGTCACCGAGTCCCCGGGCGCCATCGGCATCGTGGGAGCCAGGCCGTCGGCGAACTGATCGGAGCCAACCGCGACGACGACGCGGGTAGGCTGACCCGGTGCGCGCGAGGCCGGCGGCACCACCCGGTTGATCGTGATGCGCGCGTGGACCGCCGTCGGATCGAAGCCGCCGGCGAAGCTCACGGCGTCCCGCAGCGACTCGTTCGGCAGCAGCTCGTAGATCGCCGGGCGGTTGACCTTGCCCACGACCTTGGCGAACCCGCCGTGCACCGGGACGAACACGATGTCGCCGCTCTGGAGCCGCGCGCCGGTCGGGTTCATGCCCTTGGTGAGGTACTCGTACACGTCCACACTGTCGACCAGCTTGCCGCCTCGGCGCACCTCGACTCGCCGGAAGCTGCCGTTGGTGGTCGGACCGCCCGCGGCGTACAACGCGTTGAGCACCGTACCGGCGGCGGAAATCTGGTAGCTGCCCGGGCGGACGACGTCGCCGGCTACGAAGACCTGGATGTTGCGGAGCCGGGAGATGGAGACCTGGAACTTGGTGCGCGCGTTGGGACTGCGGCGGATGCCGGAGTAGACCCGTCCCAGCCGGGTGTAGAGCTGGTCGTTCAGCTGCCCCATCGTGAGGTTGGCGACGTAGAGCGAGCCCACCGTGGGAATCACGATGAAGCCTTCGCGGGTCACCTCCAGCATGTCGGCCCGTTCCACGTCACCGGTCAGGATGAGCACCAGCACGTCACCCGGGCCGAGCCGATAGTTCTCGTCCACCGGCCCGTTGTCGGGCACGTCGAACTGGTTGCTCAGCTTCCGGAAGGTGGTGAGCCCGAAGATGCGGAGCCCGGTCGGCCGGATGCGCTCCAGCGAGTCGGCCAGGGAATCGGCGCGCAGCGAATCCATGTGGGCGAACCGCAGCGAGTCGAGCAGGTGCCGCACCGAGTCCGACTGGGCGAAGAGACTGTCACTCAATCCCAGGCTGTCGGCTTCCGCCGGCGACAGGATGCCGAGTGCCCGCACCGCGTCCAGGGTCCCCGCACCGGGTCTCGCGGCCGCGGTGGTGTCGGCGCCCGACAGGTACTGGTCGAGCAGGTCCTCCGGATAGCCCAGGGCCCGGAGCCGGCTCCGCACCTGATCCGGTGTCAGTCCCGACTGCGAGATCCGCTGCCGCAGCTGGTCCACCAGCCCGGGCTGGTTCTGCAGCATCTGCTTGGCCTGGTCGGGGCTGGGGAGTGCCTTGCCGGGCTGCGACGGCTGCGGCACCTGCGCGAGGCCGGTGACCGCCGGCAGAAGGAGGAACAGACCCAGCAGGAGGGCCGCCCGCCGGGGAAGCCACCGGGAAATCGCCGTGATGGACATTGAGGTCCGAAGTTGTCTCGTAAGTTACCGGATGTCAACCGGTTGCGGGAATGCTCTCGCGCCAGAAGGCCAGTGTCCTGGCCGCGATCGCCGCGTCGGTGTGCTGGTCCATGATGAGACGCCTGCCGGCCCCGCCGAGTCGCTGGTGCACCGACGGATCGTCATGGAGGCGCTGCAGCGCTTCCGTGAGCGCGGCGACGTCCTCTTCCGGCACGACGATCCCCGTGCCCTCGACCAGCTCGGGCAGCGCACCCGCCGCGCTCGCGATCACCGCGACGCCATGCGCCATCGCCTCGAGTGCGGCCCGCGGCATCGCCTCGATCCAACGGGGCGCGGTGCGCGAAGGCAGTACCACGCAGTCGAGACGGGGCCAGATCTCCTCCACCTGGTCGCGCGGGAGCGCACCCAGCCAGGTGACGCGGCCCGCGATCCCCAGCCGCTCGGCCAGGCCCTCGAGCTCCTCCTGGGCGGGACCGGTGCCGACCACGGTGATGGTCCACCGTCCGACCAGCTTCACGCAGGCGCGGAAGAGAAGGTCGAGCCCTTTCTCCGGAATCAACCGACCCAGGAAACCGATGGAGAGCCCGGTGTGGCGGACCCGCTCAGCGACCGGCGGGAGGGCCGTGCCAAGCTGAGGGATGATCCGCTGGGGCAGCGCCGGATGGTCCCGCACCGCGAGCCGGGCGGCGAGGCCGTTGGCGGCGACCACGCCTCGGGCGCCGGCGAGGGTGCGCGCGCGCCGGAACCGCCCCATGAGGCCGTGTGGCTGAGCCAGACTTTCGCGGGTGAGCACGAAATAGGGGATCCGCATACGGCGGGCCAACAGTCCCGCAGTGGCCGCCCCTTTGGTCCAGGGTTCTTCCTCGATCTGCAGCAGATCCGGGCGAAACTCGGTGAGGAATCGGCGCAGCGCGCCGCTGTTCCAGGCGGGGTCCGCCGTGGCCGACGTGGGCCCGCGCACCCCGACCGGCACGGTGCGCACCCCGCCGTCCTCGCCGAAGCTGGTCTGGCGCTCGCCCCGCACGCCGGCCGGTGCCCATCGGTCCGGCACGGCTGCTGCAACGGAGATCCCCAATCCCGCGAGCGCTTTCAGCTTTCCCCGGCTGGCCGGGTCGGCGTAGACCCGGCTGACGATCACGGCGCGCACGTCAACGGATGCGAGTCAGGGTGGCGATCCTCGGCGGGTGATGGCGGCAAATGACGCCGTAATCTGGCGGTAACGGGCCCTGCCTCCAAGGGCTCGATCGCGGTTAACTTCGGCGGCATCCCATGCGCATTCTCCATCTGGCGAAGTACTACTGGCCGCGCTCGGGCGGCATGGAGCGGGTGGTCCAGGGCCTGGCCGAGGGCGCGGCGGCCCTGGGCCATCAGGTGGAGGTCGTGGCGGTGGAGACGGTCGGCCGGGCCGGGCGGCCGATGCGCCAGCGCTCCTCGGTCACCCGCGCGTTCTCGCTGGCGGCGCTCGGCTCCCAGGAGATCGCTCCCGGGTACATCGCGGCCGCCTGGAAGCGGGCCGACATCATCCACGTCCACCACCCGCACCCGCTGGCGGACGTCGCCTGTCTGCTGCGGGCCCGCCGCACTCCGGTCGTGGTCACCCAGCATGCCGACAGCCGGCGCGGGATCTATCGTCCCGCGACCCGGCTGGTGCTGTGGCGTGCCGCCGCCGTCGTCGTGCCCAGCCGGGCCCATCTCGCCCTCTCCTCCGAGCTCGCCGGCCACGAATCGAAGGTCGAGGTGATCCCCTTCGGGATCGACCAGACCCGCTGGGAGGTGGTGCCGCCTCCACCACCCGGCGGCGCCCCCCGCGCGATCTTCATCGGCCGGCTCGCCGCCTACAAGGGCCTCGACGTGCTGCTGCGCGCCCTGGAGCGGGTGCCCGACCTGCGGCTCGACGTGGTGGGCGCGGGCCCCGAAGGGCCGCGGCTCCGGACCCTGGCCCAGGCGCTGGCGGTGCACGATCGGGTGCGCTGGTATGGCGAGTACCCGGACGAGGACCTGCCCCGGCGCATGGCCGACGCCGACTTTCTGGTGCTGCCGTCGGTCACGATCGAAGAGATGTTCGGGCTGGTGGTGCTCGAGGCCATGGCGGCCGGGCGCCCGGTGATCACCACCGCGCTGCCCAGTGCCGTCCGGGAGGTGAACGTGCCGGAGGTGACCGGGCTCGAGGTGCCGCTCCGCGATGTCGGTGCGCTCGCCGCCGCGCTGGAGCGCCTGGCCCACGATCCCCGGCTGCGCCGCACCATGGGCGACGCCGGGCGCAAGCGGGTGGTCGAGAAGTTCACCCAGTCGGCGATGGCCGAGAAGCACATCGCCCTCTACGAGCGGATCCTGGCGGAGCGGAGCTAGCCTCTCGACGGGTCCTGCGCGCGCCACCGTCCGCGCGCGAGCGCCGGATAGCCGTAGTGGCGCCGGACCAGCATCCAGATGACCGGCGCCACCAGCAGCGTGGCGAGGAGCGCGATGCCGGTCTCGGTGTTGGGCAGGCCCAGCAGCTTGAGCGCCGACGCCAGCAGCACGAACGCCAGTGCCCGCCGCACGATCCCGCCCGGCAGCCGGGCCGAGAGATGCGCGCCCACCCAGACGCCGGGAATGCACCCGAGCAGCAGTCCGGTGGTGAGGTCCAGCTTGAAATCGCCGAACAGGATGTGGCCCAGCGCCGCGGAGGCCACCAGGGGCACGGCCTGCACCAGGTCGGTCCCTACCAGCTGGCTCGCCGTGAGCCTGGGGTAGAGCACCATGAGCGCGATGATGATCAGCGACCCGGAGCCCACCGAGGTCAGCCCCACCACGATTCCGCCGAGCGCTCCCAGCACGATCGTGGGCCAGGGCCGGAGGACGACATCGGGGCGCTCCTGCGAGAGCGGCGCCGCGCGGCCATCGCGAATGCGGGCGTGCTCCAGGAGCCGGAGGTAGGCTCGCGCGATGAGCCCGAAGGCGGCCAGGAGCAGCGCGACGCCCAGCGCCGTCCGCACCAGCTGCTGCACGTCCTCGCCCCGGCCGAGTGCACGCGCGATCAGCACCCCGCTGAACGCGCCGGGGACCGATCCGATGCAGAGCCACTTCACCAGACCGAGGTGCACCGTGCCGCGCCGGAGATGCACGAACGAGCCGACCGGTTTCATCACCGCGCTCGCCACGAGGTCGGACGACACCGCGGTGAGGGGCGGCACGCTGAAGAAGAGCACCAGCACCGGCGTCATGAGCGCGCCCCCACCCATGCCGGTGAGCCCGACCACGATGCCGATGCCGAACGAGGCCAGCGTGAGAAGGGGGTCGATGGTCATGGAGTCTCGGGATGAGGTCGGACGGGCCGGATGACGGTCAATCATCACCCGGCCCGGCTCGGAAAGCCATAGCGCGGCCCGCGCGCCTTGCCCGCGCCGTCATCCGGACCTAGTGTCACCTCTCACGATGCGTGCGGACGGCCCCATTCTCCTCGGCGCGACGGTGGTGCTCTACCGCCTGTTCGACGTCGGGTACGCGATCGACCTCACTCGCGCCGCGGCGCTGCTCGGCCCGGCGGACGCGGGGCGACCTCGGCCGCGCCGAGGGGACGCCGCGGCCATCGTGATGCCCCGGCCGCCGGTGCGGGTGGAGCTCGGTGGCGGAGTCACCGCGGGCCTCTACGACTTCGGGGTGGTGTCGCTGCGGCTGCGGTGCAGCCCGTCACGAGACCTGTCCTGGGAGGAGTTCGCGCGGGAGGCGGCCCGGCATCAGGGTGCGGCCGAGCCGCGGGCAAGGCTCGACCAGGCCCTGTCCGACCTGGTCCAGCGCATCCGGCCGGCGGTGAGTCGCCCGGCGGTCGCGACCGTGACCGAGGAGTACTTCGTCTATCGCGCCCGGGGGCTGCGCGCGCCTGGCGGCGGCCGGGTGGACCCGGCCGGGGTCTCGTCCGACGCACTGGCCCGGCTGCTGCTCAACGAGCCGAGGCCACTCGCCCCCGCGGCGCTCCGGGATCTGCTGCCGCATCGCTTCAGCTACACGGTGGACGATTTCGTGGTGCTCAGCTGGGAGGCGGCGCTGGTGGTCGAGCCGGACGCCGAGGACGAGGACGTCGAGTACGTCCTCGAGTTCGCCAACGCGCAGCTCCTGGAGTTGCGGTTCTTCGACGCGCTGCTGGACGACGAGCTGCCCCGGGTGTACGACCGGATGGCGCTGGTGCGGCGAACGCCGTCGCTCCTGCTGGGACGGCGCTACCGGCCGCTGCTCGCGGATGTGCAGACCTTCGTCGCGGACACGACCGAGATCGTCGAGCGGGTGGAGAACGCGTTCAAGGTCACCGAGGACGTCTACCTCGGGCGGATCTACCTGGCGGCGCTGGAGATCTTCCGCGGCGCCGCCTGGCGGCGGGGAATCGATCGCAAGCTGGCCATCCTGCGGGACACCTACGGCATGCTCAACGCCGAATCCCAGGCGGCGCGGGGGGAGGCGCTCGAGGTCGCGGTGGTGCTGCTCATCGTGAGCGAGATCGTGCTGTCGTTCATCCACTGAGCCGCCGTGACGGCCTGGACCACCGGAGGAGATCTCGATGTCCGGAAGCCTGCGTCAGGCCGGCCGCTCGCTGGCGCGAAGCCCGGGGTACGCGGTCGCCGTCATCCTCACCCTCGCCCTCGGCATCGGCGGGGCCGCGGCGGTCGCCAGCGTGCTCCGCTCGGTGCTGCTGCGGCCGGTCCCGTCGGCGCCGGCCGACCGGGTCATGAGCCTGGCCGAGCGGGACTCGCTCGGCAACGTCCGCCCCGTCTCCTACCCCACCTTTCAGGACTGGCGCGCCGCCTCGACGGGCACGTTCGAGGCGCTGGCCTTCGCGCGCGGGCTCGGGGTCAACCTCAAGGGTGACGAGGGCGCCGAGCGACTGGTGACGGCCTACGTCACCGAGGATTTCTTCCGGGTGCTGCGCTCGCCGGCGACGGTGGGGCGGACCCTTCAACCCGACGACTTCCGAACAGGCGGACAGGGCGTCGTCGTGCTCTCCCACCGGCTTTGGCTCCGGCGCTTCGGCGGCGATCCATCGGTCGTCGGACGGACGCTCCGGCTGGATCGCGGCACGCCGGTGGTCGTGGGCGTCATGCCGGCGGACTACGCCTTTCCTCCCTGGGCCGAGCTCTTCGCGCCGATCGGGGCCATTGCGGCGGACCCGGCGCTCACCCAGCGAACGCTGCACGTGGACAGCCGGGTGGTGGGCCTGCTCCGGCCAGGCCTCGACAGCGTCCAGGCCGGACGCCAGCTGTCGGCGGTGGCGGCCCGACTGGCCGAGGCGTACCCCGCCGAGGCCGGCGGCTACCGGGACGTGACGATCGCTCCGGCGGCGGACGAGGTGCTCGCCGGGGTGGGTCCCCAGCTCCGGCTGCTGACCTTCGCCGCGCTGCTGGTGCTGCTGATCGCGAGCGTCAACATTGCCAATCTGTCGCTGGCGCGGGCCACGGTGCGCGCCCGGGAGCTCGCGGTCC
Organism: Gemmatimonadales bacterium; assembly: GCA_035278885.1. GTDB lineage: Bacteria > Gemmatimonadota > Gemmatimonadetes > Gemmatimonadales > GWC2-71-9 > CAVVWJ01. The sequence goes on from DATEIR010000053.1 coordinate 31,563, forward strand.
GAACGGCCCTCGGCGCCAGCCGCGGCGCGCTGCTGCGCCTGCTCGCGGCCGAGAGCGCGCTGCTGGGCGCGATCGGCGCGGGACTGGGGCTGCTCGGCGCGTTCTGGTGCATCGGGCTCATCCGCAATGTGGGCCAGGCGGTGCTTCCCCGGGCCGCGGAGATCGTGGTGGATTGGCGGCTCGTCCTCGCGGCGGCAGCCATTGCCGTGCTGCTGGTCGTCGCGCTCGGCGTGCTGCCGGCGGTGTGGCATGCGACGGCCGACCTGGGGAGCTCCCTTCGCGAAGGCCGTGGATCCGGCGCGGCGCCTTCGAGGCGGCGGATGCGCGCCGCCCTGGTGGTCGCGGAGTTCGCGCTCGCGCTCGTGCTGCTGGTAGGCTCCGGGCTGCTGGGGCGCAGTCTGCTACGGCTGCAGCGGGTAGACCCGGGGTTCGACGTGCCGCACCTGCTTGCCGCGCCCATCGCCCCGCCGTCACCGCGATACGACGACCCCGCCCGGGCGCTCGCTTTATACCGGGCTGCGGCCGACGCCGTGGCCGCGGAGCCCGGCGTGCAGGCGGTGGCGCTCACGAATCACATTCCGCTCACCGGGGCCTCGATCAGCACCCCGGTCGAGACCGACGCGCAGCCTACCGGGCGGGAGCCGGCGGAGGCGCTCTTCCGCGTGGTGGACGAGCGCTACTTCGCGACGGCCGGCATTCCGGTGCTGCAGGGCCGCGCTTTTTCCGCGGAGGACATGGTCCATCCGGGCGATGCCGTGCTGGTGAACCGGGCGATGGCGCGGCGCTGGTGGCCGGACGGGAGCGCGATCGGGCGGAGAATTGTGGTGCGGAAGTCGGCCCAGGGCAGGGCGGATTTCGGAGAGCCGGTGCGGGCCACGGTCATCGGCGTGGTGGGAAACGTGCGGCACTTCGGGGTGGAGGTCGACCCGGTGCCGGAGGTGTATCTCCCCTACACCCTCACCGTGTGGCCGCGCATGACCCTGCTGGTGCGCGTCGCCGGCAGCCCGGACGCGGCGATCCGGCGCATCAGCCGCACCCTGGCCCGGGTGGAGCCCGACCTCCCGCTCATCGGGGCGACGCTCCCGGGCGGGGTCGAGACGCTGCCCGCCATCCTCGACGACGGGCTCGCCTACCGCCGGCTGATCGCCGGGCTCCTGGGGGCGTTCGCCTTTCCCGCGCTGCTGCTCGCGGCGCTGGGCATCTACGGTGTGATCGCCTATCTGGTGGCGCAGCGCACCGGCGAGATCGCCATCCGCCTCGCGCTGGGCAGCACGCCGAATGGAGTGCGCCGGCTGGTCCTGAGGGACGGGCTCCGCCTGGCCCTGGTCGGCGTGATGCTGGGGCTGGGCGGAGCGCTCGCGCTCACCCGATGGCTACGCTCGGAGCTCTTCCAGGTGAGCGCGACCGATCCCGTCACCCTCGTCGGGTCGGCGCTGCTGCTGGTGGCCGTCGCCGCGCTCGCGACCTGGCTGCCGGCCCAGCGCGCGACCCGCGTGTCCCCGATGGCGGTGCTCAGAAGCGAATGAGGTAGGAGACCGCGGGCCCCGGCTCACGACGCCGACACGGTGGCCTGGGTGACCGGCGGCGCGAGCACCATCTTGGCGAGACCGACGGCAGCAAGCGTCATACGCCCCGATCACGATGGATGCTCGAAGATTTGCTTCAAGGGCCGTCGCGTCGGCGGGTGCTGAGGAGGTGGGGTATAAGTTACTTTAGTCGAGTCGTGGTAAACTGTTAGTAGTAGTGGCGTTAGAGATTTGAACCTCTAGCGATTTGGAGCGGGGCTTCGGCGTTTCCCTTGTCCCGCGGTCTGCCCGCGCGACATCTTCCAGCCACTTCCACCACGCATCCCGGATCGTCGGACGCTCCTGCGGCACCTTACTGCGGCAAGGCGTCTCGCGGTGCCCTCGTTCGCGTTGCAGGACCATCGAGTGGCGTCCCTCGCTTTCGGTCGCGGGTAGATCGTGCGCGGGCGGATCACGCGGCTGGGCCCGCAGCAGCACGCGACCATGGACCGCGGCCGGCTTCGCCCTCGATCGCGTCTTGTCCGCGCGCCTCCACACCCCGGGCCTCGCCTACCAGGTTGTCATCTGCTTCGTCATCATGCTGACGATCTCCTGGGAGTGGTACGGCGAGCACGGCGACCTGCCGCCGCTCGCCTGACGGCTCGGGGAGATCACCGACGCGGAGCCCTGGGGGCGAGGAGAGCGGCCGACGGGTGGGGAGCGCTTTCGCGCCCGGGCGTGACGGTGGCCGGAATTCAATCTCACCGGGCCTTGTGCCGAGTTAGATTGGTACGTCCGAGCGGGCCCTTAGCTCAGGTGGTTAGAGCAGCGGACTCATAATCCGTCGGTCCCTGGTTCGAATCCAGGAGGGCCCATCCAAGCAGTCGTCGGTTCTTCGTTCCATCAATATCAGAAATGACGTGGGCGTCACCTGCCACCTGGTCGTACCCGCGAGGTGGCCCGGAGCACTGCGGGCAGTGGACACCCGCAGGCGCCGAAGTCGACCGAGTAGACCAAGGTATACTGGCCGTCACGCCAATCCCGCCGAAGGATTCGGCATGACCCGAACCCTAGT
>DATEIR010000054.1:0-6106 GCA_035278885.1 Gemmatimonadales bacterium
CGTGCCCGCGCCGACGCCCTGCGCCGCGAGGTGGCCCTGCTCGATCAGGAGCTCGCCCTGACCACGGTCCGGGCGCCCGCCGCGGGCATGGTGCTGACGCCGAGGATCGAGGAGCTGGTCGGCTCTTCGCTCGCCGAGGGCGACCAGATGTTCGCCCTCGGCCGCACCGATACGCTCGAGCTCGAGATGGGTATCGATCAGCGCGACATTCTTCGGGTCCGCCCGGGTCAGGAAGTGCGGCTCCGGGTGGATGCCCTCCCCCAGCAGACCTTCGCCGGAACGGTGAGCTCGGTGGCCCAGCTCCCCGTCGGCAGCGGCGACGAGGTCCACTATCCGGTCCGCGCCCTGATCCCGAACCCCGACGGGCTGCTCCGGCCCGAGATGGTGGCCCACGCGCGCGTGCTCACCGATCCCGCCTCGAGCCTAACCCGGCTCTTCCGCGGACCCTATCGCTGGTTCCGACTCGCCTGGTGGAGGCTCTGGTCATGAAACGGCTGTTGCTGCTGGGTCTCCTGGCTGCGTGCGGCGGGGCGAAGAAGGATGCGCCACGGCAGACCGTGGCGACCGCCGGCGGCGCCCCCGACCCGGCGACACTGGTCGTTGCCGACACGGCGACGGTCGAGCTGCCGTTGTCCCTGCCGGCCCAGCTCTACGTGGAGCACGATGCCGCGCTCTACGCCCGATCGGCCGGCATCATCGAAGCGATTCAGGCCGACCTTGGGACCCGGGTCGAGGCGGGACAGGCGCTGGCCCGGCTCGAGAGCACCGATCAGGAGATCGCGCTGGACCAGGCTCGCGAGCGCTACTCCAACGCCAGGATCCAGGTCGGCCGTCAGCGGGAGCTCAAGACCGCCGGAGTCGTCACCCAGGCCGACTCGGAGCGCGTCGAGCTGGAGTACCGGGAAGCCGAGCTCGCGCTGAAGAAGGCGCAGCGGGACTTCGACCTCACCCGGGTGGTGGCCCCGTTCGCGGGGATCGTCACCGGACGCACCGCCCGGATCGGCCGCCTGGTGAACCCGGGTGACTCGCTCTTCCGCCTTACCGCGCTCGCCCCGGTGCTGGCCGCGGTACGGGTGCCCGAGGGATCGGCCTTCGGCATCCGGGTCGGCGCCGAGGCCGAGGTCAGCGGCCCGCGGGGTGAGCACGCCGGCGCGCGAGTCGTCCGGGCCAGCCCGGCCATCGACCCCGCCAGCGGCACACGAGAAGTGGTGCTGCAGCTCGTCCGGGGCGACCGGCTCCCACCCGGCAGCAGCGTCACCGTCCGGATCGGCGCCGAGAGCCGCCGGGTCGTCGCAGTGCCGAGGGAGGCGGTCGGGGCTGAAGGGTATGCCCTGGTGTGGGATTCCAACCGCACCACGCTGCGCCCTGTCACCCTGGGCGGCGAGCTCCCCGGCGATCGCGTCGAGGTGGTCAGCGGGATCGCCCCGGGCGAGAAGCTGGTCCGGACCGGCCCGTGAGCCTGCCCCGCCTCCGCTCCGACCTGGTCCTGGTGGAGCAGACCTACCGGGGGGAGCAGAGCTACATCGTCAAGGACCCGACCACCCACAAGTACTTCCGCTTCCGCCCGCTGGAAGTCGCGGTCATGCGGGTGCTCCAGCAGGCCGCGACGGCCGCCGACGCGGTAGCGGCGCTGGCAGAGGAAGGCATCAAGGTCACGGCGGCGACGGTGTCCAAGTTCGCCGAGAAGCTCAAGAGCATGGGTCTCTGCGAGCGCACCCTTCGGGAGCGCTCGGTGCTGCAGATGGAGCGGCTCAGGGCCCAACGGCGGGAGCGGCTGGCGCAGGGCCCGTTTCGCGGGGAGCTCTTCCGGATCCGCTGGTCGGTGGGTGATCCCGACAAATTCATGGATCAGACGATCCCCTACCTGCGCTTCTGCTTCGGCCGGCGCTTCCTGGCGGTGTCGCTGGCGCTCTTCGCGGTGCAGACGATCATCCTGGCGATCAAATGGCCGGAATTCACCCGTACCATCGGTGATCTGCTCACCCTCAACACCTCCGCGCTGAACCTGTTTCTCCTCTGGTTCACATCGCTCATCATCATCGCCATTCACGAGCTGGCTCACGGCTACACCTGCAAGTACTTCGGCGGTCAGGTCCACGAGATCGGGGCCATGCTCTTCTACTTCGAGCCCGCCTTCTTCTGCAACGTGAACGATGCCTGGACCTTTCCCGAGCTTCGGGCGCGGCTCTGGGTGACGGCGGCGGGGTCGTGGGCCCAGATGGTGGTGGCCAGCGTCGCGGCCATCGTCTGGTGGGCGGCGGCACCCGACACGGTGGTCTCGACCATCGCGCTGTCGGCCGTGCTCTCGGGCGGGATCACCAGTGTGCTGATGAACATCAACCCACTGGTACCGCTGGACGGCTACTACGCGCTGAGCGACTGGCTGGAGGTACCCAACCTGCGGCAGCGGGCCATGGCCCACCTGAGCTGGGCCTTCCAGACCCGGATGCTGCGGCGGGACCTGCCGATGCCCCCGGCGGATGAGCGGGAGGAGCGGATCTTCCTCATCTACGGCGCCCTGGCCGCGGCCTACATCACGTGCGCGCTCCTGATCGTCGCCGGCGTGGTGTACGGCTGGCTCTCCCGAGGGCTCGGCGCGGCCGGCATCGTGCTGTTCGTGATCGCCATCTGGCTCATGGCCCGCGGAGCCCTCACCGCCATGTTCCACGGGGCTCGGGAGATCTGGCAGGAGCAGCGCGCGCGGATCAGCGGGTTCTGGCGCTCTCGCCGCGCGGCGGGGCTGGGAATTCTGGCCGTGATCGTCGCCCTCGGGTTCATCATTCGGCGGCCGATCACCGTCACCGGGGGCTTCGAAGCTGCCCCGGCTTCACGGTTCGTCCTGGTGGCCCCGGATTCGGGAGTCGTCTTTCAGCTGTTCGCCCCCGAAGGAGGCGTGGTGGCGCCCGGCGCGCCGGTGCTGCGGATCCGGAATCTCGCGCTGGAGCGGGAGGCCGAAGCCTCGAGCCGGGCGGCCGATTCGCTGCTGGCCCGGGAGAGCCAGGCGCGGGCCCGGGGCGACGAGGGCGAGGTGGCGCGGCTCGCGGCGGAGCGAGGGGTGGAGTCGGCCCGGAGCGCGGGCCTGCGCCGGCGGGTGGACGATCTCACCCTGCGCGCGCCGCTGCGTGCCCTGATGCTCACCCCTCGGCCCGATTCGGTCGTGGGGAAGCGGGTGGACCTGGGCGACACCCTGCTCGTCCTGGGCGAGGCGGACTCGGTCGAGATCCGCGTGGCCCTGGACCGGGCCGGCTCGCCGCTGGTCCGCCCGGGCCAGCCGACGCGCCTCGTCACCTACGCCGACCCGGGGACCGAGGTCAGGGGAACGCTGGCCACCGTGTCCCCGACGGCCCCCGGCGGCGCCGTCGAAGGCCGGGTGCGGCTGCCGGCCGGCGCGGCCTGCCGCCCGGGTATGACGGGCGAGGCCAGCGTCACGGTTCGCGAGGCGAGCCTCTGGGGCGCCCTGGCCTGGGGCATACGACGACGGATCCGGAGCGATCTCCTGCTCTGACCGTCTTGCGCGAGCGGGGCGCTGGGGCAACCATTCGCATACCACTTCGCACGAGGCCTCCATTCCGCGCGACATGCTGGCGCTGGTCCGCACCGCCTTTCAAGGCCGCTACGATGTCGAGCGAGAGATCGGCAAGGGCGGCAACGCACGCATCTACCTCGCGCGCGACGCCGAAGGCAAGGCGGTCGCGCTCAAGGTGCTCCACCCGGAGCTGCTGGTCAGCGTTGCCGCCGACCGCTTCCTGCGCGAGATCAAGCTGGCCAAACAGCTCGACCATCCCCACATCGCCCGTCTGCTGGACTCCGGTGAGCAGGACTGGATCGTCTACTTCGTGATGACCTTCGTGGAGGGCCCCACCCTCCGCGAGCACCTGGCCCGGACCCGGCAGATGAGCATCGCCGAGACCGTGCGCCTCGCCGACGACCTGCTCGATGCGCTGGACCACGCCCATCGGCACAGCATCGTGCACCGGGACGTCAAGCCGGACAACGTGGTCCTCTCGAGCGAAGGCGCCGTCCTCCTCGATTTCGGCATCGCGCGGGCCGTGGCGGCCTCCGGCAGCGACCGGCTCACCCGCTCGGGGATCGCGGTCGGCACCTCGACTTACATGAGCCCGGAGCAGATCACCGCCGTCCAGGAGCTCGACCGGCGGAGCGACCTTTACAGCCTGGGCTGCGTCCTGTTCGAATGCCTCGCGGGCCAGCCGCCCTTCACCCACCGCAACGAGGCCGTGGTTCTTCAGCTCCACCTGACCCAGGCGCCCCCGGACCTGCGCTCACTCCGGGCGGATGTCCCGCCCGAGATGGCCGCGGGGATCGCGCGGGCGATGGCCAAGCAACCCGACGATCGGTGGCAGTCGGCGGCCGCGATGCGGGAGGCGATCACCGGCGCCCGGGTCTAGCTCCCGTCCGATCCGGATCGGCACCGCCGGGTGGGCCCTGCCCTCCCAGGTGCGGGACCGGTTCCCACCGGGCCCGAGCCTCCTCCAGCGCTACGCCGCCGTCTTCCCCGCCGTCGAGATCAATTCCTCGTTCTATCGACCGCACCGTCCGGCCACGTATGCCCGCTGGGCGGCGAGTGTGCCCGACAGCTTCCGGTTTTCGGTGAAGCTGCCGCGCTCGGTGACCCACGAGGGGCGCCTCGTCGCCACCGAGCCCCCGCTCGCGGAGTTCCTGGAGCAGGTAGGGGCCCTGGGCGAGCGGCTTGGCGTCATTCTGGTCCAGCTCCCCCCGTCGCTGGCGTTCGACTGTCGGGTTGCGGGACTCTTTTTCGATGACTTACGGGGGCGGTATGCCGGCATGGTCGCCTGCGAGCCCCGGCACCTCTCCTGGTTCGACGATGAGGCGGATGCCCTGCTCCGGGCAAACCGGGTGGCCCGGGTGGCCGCGGATCCCGCTCTCGTCGACGAGGCCGGCCGCCCCGGGGGGTGGACCGGGCTGGCGTACTGGCGTCTCCATGGTAGCCCCAGGAGGTACTACTCCGCCTACTCGGCCGAAGAGCTGGTGAGGCTCGCGGGTGAAATCGGGGGCGTCGCAGATGAGGCCTGGTGCATCTTCGACAATACCGCAGCCGGGGCCGCCACGGGACAAGCCCTGGATCTGGTGGCCCGGTGTCAGGGAACCGGCTTATCTTGAAGCTCCATCCCAGTACTCCTGTCCCGAGGCCGTAAGTGGCTGACGTTCTGGACCTTCTTCGCTCGGCCCTCGGCGACCGTTACGACGTCGAGAAGCTGCTGGGCGAAGGCGGCATGGCGACGGTGTTCCTGGCGAAAGACCTCAGGCACGGCCGTCAGGTCGCCATCAAAACCCTCCGCGCCGAGCTGGCCGCCTCGATCGGGGCGGACCGGTTCCTGCGCGAGATCCAGCTCGCGGCCAATCTCCAGCACCCCAACATCCTGACGCTGTACGACTCGGGCGACGCCAAGGGCGTGCTGTACTACGTCATGCCGTTCATCGAGGGGGAGTCGCTCCGGGGGCGGCTCAACCGGGAACAGCAGCTCCCGCTGTACGACGCGGTCCGGATCACCCGGGAGGCCGCGGAGGGGCTGGCGTACGCCCACGAGCAGGGGGTGGTCCACCGCGATATCAAGCCGGAGAACATCCTTCTCCAGAACAATCACGCCCTGGTGGCCGACTTCGGGATCGCCCGGGCAATGGATGCCGCCGGCGAGAAGCTGACCCAGACCGGCATGGCGGTGGGCACACCCCACTACATGAGCCCGGAACAGGCCCTGGGCTCGGATCACGCCGACGCCCGGAGCGACATCTACAGCCTGGGATGCGTGCTGTACGAGCTCCTGGCGGGGCAGCCGCCGTTCGACGGGCCCAACAGCCGGGCCATCATGGCCCGGCACTCGATGGAGCAGGTACCCAGCCTGCAGATCGTGCGGCAGTCGGTGCCGGACGAGCTGGAGGATGCGGTCTTCCAGTCGCTGGAGAAGACCCCGGCCGACCGGTTCCAGAGCATGCAGGAGTTCGTCGACGTGCTGGCGGACCTGGAGCCGACGCTGGCCACCCGGCGGACCTCGTCGCGCGGGGTGCAGGCGGTGCGGCGGACCAGCCGGACGACGCGGGGCAACGTGCCCGCGGTCGACCCGGCGGC
>DATEIR010000055.1:0-13990 GCA_035278885.1 Gemmatimonadales bacterium
CGCCCGGCCGCCCGGGCCAGGCGGCCCCGCCGGCGCGCGCCTTCGGGCCCGACGCCGAGAAGGGCGCCGGACGCAAGAAGGGGAAGAAGGGGAAGCGCGCGTCGGTCGATCAGGACGCGGTGCAGGCGAACATCCTGCGGACCCTGCAGGGAATGAAGGGCCCGGGCCGGAAGGGTGTCCGCCGCCCCGACGAGCCCTCGTTCCGCGAGCTGCAGGCCGGCCGGCTGGCCGAGGAGCGGGAAAAGGAAAAGACCCGCATCCGGGTCAACGAGTTCGTCTCCGTCTCCGAGCTCGCCAGCGCGATGAAGGTGCCCGCCACCCAGATCGTCCAGTTCGCGTTCAAGGAGCTGGGCCTCATGGTGACGGTCAACCAGCGGCTCGACTTCGACCAGATCGAGCTCATCGCGTCGGCCTTCGGCTTCGAGGCCGTCCGGGAAGACGAGTACGCGGCTCAGGTCGAGGCCGACACCACCGAGGACGCGCCCGAGTCGCTCGAGGCGCGGCCGCCCGTGGTCACCATCATGGGCCACGTCGACCATGGCAAGACCTCGCTGCTCGACTACGTCCGCAAGGCCAACGTGGTGGCCGGCGAGGCGGGCGGGATCACCCAGCACATCGGCGCGTATCACGTGACGCTGCCGGGCGACCGCAAGATCACCTTCCTCGACACCCCGGGCCACCAGGCGTTCACCGCCATGCGCGCCCGGGGCGCGCAGGTCACCGATATCGTCGTGCTGGTGGTCGCGGCCGACGACCAGGTGATGCCGCAGACGATCGAGGCCATCAGCCACGCCAAGAACGCCGGCGTGCCGATGATCGTCGCGATCAACAAGATCGATCTGCCCGCCGCCAACGTGCAGAAGGTCAAGCAGGACCTGCTGCAGCACAACGTCGTGCTCGAGGAGTTCGGCGGCAACACCCTCTCGGCCCAGATCTCCGCCAAGAAGGGCACCGGCGTCGACGGGCTGCTGGAGCAGATCCTTCTGCAGGCCGAGATCCTCGATCTCAAGGCCAATCCGGGCGGCACCGTGCACGGCACCGTTCTGGAGGCCACGCTCGACCCGGGCAAGGGCCCCCTGGCCACGATCCTGGTCCAGAAGGGCACCCTGCGGGTGGGCGACAATTTCATCTGCGGCAAGTTCTCCGGCCGCGTCCGCGCGCTCTACGACGAGCGGGGCAAGACGGTCAAGGAGGCGGGCCCCAGCATTCCGGTGCAGATCCTCGGCTTCGAGGGTGTGCCTGCGGCGGGCGACACCTTCGTGGTCGTCACCGACGCAGTCGAGGCCCGCGAGATCGCCCAGAAGCGGCAGCGGCTGGAGCGTGAGGCCCAGAACCGCCGCAGTCAGAAGGGCACCAGCCTGGAAGACTTCAGCCGCGCGCTCAAGGAGGGCGAGGTCTCGACCCTCCGGATCATCATCAAGGCCGACCAGGGCGGCCCGGCCGAGGCGCTGGCCGATGCGTTGGCCCAGCTCGGCACCGGCGAGGTCCGGGTGGACGTGGTCCACCGCGGTGTCGGCGCCATCACCGAGAGCGACGTCCTGCTGGCCAAGGCCTCGGGGGCCATCGTGCTCGGCTTCCACGTCCGGCCCGATTCCAACGCCCGCGCGGCCGCGGAGCGGGAGCAGGTGGACGTGCGGACCTACCGGATCATCTACGAGGCGGTGGAGGACGTGCGGAACGCGCTCGAGGGCCTGCTCAAGCCCGAGGAGCGGGAGACCGTCCTGGGCGAGGCCGAAGTGCTGCAGCTCTTCAAGGTGAGCAAGGTAGGCACCATCGCGGGCTGCGCGGTGCGGAACGGCGTCATCCAGCGGACCGCCAAGGCGCGGATCATCCGGGACGGCGTCTCGGTCTACACCGGCTCGCTTTCCAGCCTCAAGCGCTTCAAGGACGACGTGCGCGAGGTGCGCGAGGGGCTCGAGTGCGGCATCGGCATCGAGAACTTCAACGACCTCAAGGTGGGCGACCGGATCGAGTCGTTCCGGATGGAAGAGGTCAAGCGGACGCTCTCCGCCAGCGCGAGCGCCGGCGCGGCGGGCAGCTGACGCTCCCCATGCAGCCATGATCGTCGCGGTGCAGACCTGGGACCTGCATCTGCCCGGCTGTCAGTCGCTCAAGGACAAGCGGGGGGTGCTGAAGCCGCTCACCAACGGGCTCCGGAAGACGCTCAACGTCTCCGTGGCCGAGACGGGGCACCAGGACCTCTGGCAGCGGGCCGAGATCGCCTGCGCGGTCGTGGGTAGCGCCCGGCCGGTGGTGGAGGACGTGCTTCGCGCGGCCGACCGCACAGTGGAGGAGGCAGACGGCGTGCGGATCGTGGATACGGTCACGGAGTTTCGGTGAAGGGCGCTTCCCGGCGGCCGGAGCAGGTGGCCGAGACCCTGCGGCAGGTGATCGCCGACGCCCTGACGCGGGGTGAGGTGCGCGATCCCCGGATCGGATTCGTCACGCTCACCGGCGTGCTGGTCACCAACGATCTGTCCCACGCGCGGGTGATGGTGTCCGTCCCCGGGGCCGAGGCGGAGCGGAGCCGGGCGCTGCAAGGCCTGCAGAGCGCGGCGGGCTTCCTCCGGAGCCGGGCGGCCAAGGCGCTCACCACCAGGACGGTGCCCGAGCTGCACTTCGAGCTCGACCCGGGACAGGAGCACGCCGCCCGCATCGACGAGCTGCTCCAGGCGATCCGCCGGGAGTCGCCGGACTGATCGGAGCGGTGCTGGTGGACAAGCCCGAGGGCATCACCTCGCACGACGTCGTGCAGCGGGTGCGGCGGGCGCTCCGGATCCGGTCGGCGGGACACACCGGCACGCTGGATCCGTTCGCCACCGGGCTCCTGGTCGTCCTGCTCGGTCGGGCGACCCGGCTGGCGCGGTTCGTCGAGGCCCAGGCCAAGACCTACCACGCGATCGCCCGGCTCGGTGTCCGGACCGACACCGACGACCGGACCGGGGTGGTCCTGGAGGAGCAGCCGCTCGAGCGCCTCGAGGAGCAGGATGTCCGGCGCGCATTGGAGGGGTTCCTCGGGCCGGGTCGGCAGCGGCCGCCGGCCTACTCCGCCAAGCACCTGGACGGCGAGCGCAGCTACCGGCGGGCGCGCCGGGGCGAGGCGGTGGCGCCGGCGGAGGTGGGGGTGACGGTGCACGCGGTGGAGTGGTTGCGGTGGGTGCCGCCCGAGCTCGAGTTCCGGATCACCGCGAGCGCCGGCACCTACATCCGGGCGCTCGCCCGGGACCTGGGCGCGGCTCTCGGCGTCGGCGGTCACCTGAGCGCCCTCCGCCGGGAAGCGATCGGCGGGCTGCGGGTCGAGGACGCGGTGCCGCTCGACGCGGTCGGACCCGGATCGGTCCAGAGCCCGGTCTCGGTGCTGGGGCACCTGCCGGCGGTGCCCCTCGATGCGGTCGGGCGGGGCCACGCGGTGCACGGGCGCACCGTGCCCGAGGCCGCCGGCGAGCCGGGTGCCCTGGCCCGCCTGATGGCGGGCGAAGAGTTGGTGGCTGTCGCCCGGCGGGAGCCGGTGGGGTGGCAGCCGGTGGTGGTCCTGGGGACACCGTGACGGCAAAGCGGCACGGCCCCGACGCGATCCTGCCCCGGCTCGCGGGCGGCAGCACCGTCACCGTCGGCTCGTTCGACGGGGTGCACCTCGGCCACCAGGCGGTGCTGCGGGAGATCGCGCGGCGGGCGACGGCGGCGGGGCGGGCCAGCGTGCTGGTGACTTTCGAGCCGCACCCGCTCGAGGTGGTGAACCCGCGGGCGGCGCCGCCGCTGCTGACGACGGGCCCGGAGCGGCGGGAGGTGCTGGCGCAGACGCCGCTGGACTACGCCTACTTCCTCCGGTTCGACCGGCAGGTGGCGGGCCTCAGTCCGGAGGAGTTCGTCCGGGACGTGTTGCTGGCCCGCCTGGGGATGCGGGAGCTGGTCATCGGCCACGACCATGGGTTCGGCCGGGGGCGCAGCGGGGACGTCGAGACGCTGCGCCGGTTGGGCCGGCAATACGGCTTCGAGGTGGACGTCGTGCCGGCGGTGGATGTGGGCGAGCAGCACGTCTCCAGCTCCCGCATCCGCCGGGCGATCGCCGGCGGAGACCTCGCGACGGCGGCTCGAATGCTGGGCCGGCCGTACCAGGTGAGCGGAGTGGTGGGTCGGGGCGAGCAGCGGGGCCGGCGGATCGGCATCCCGACGATCAACCTCGCGGACGTGCCGCCCCAGAAGCTGCTGCCCCCGGACGGCGTGTACGCCGTGCGGGTGGAATGGCGGGGTGGATTGGCCGGGGGGATGATGAACCAGGGGCCCAAGCCGACCTTCGCGGACGGGCGCCGGACCCTGGAGGCGCATCTGTTCGATTTCGACGGCGACCTGTACGGCGAGTGGGTGCGCCTGGAATGGGTGGAACGTCTCCGCGACGTGGAGCGATTCTCGTCGGTGGAGGCCCTGATGGAGCAGCTGCAGCGCGATCGTACCCGGGCCCGGGCCGTGCTGACCGCCGCCCGGCCGGACCCTAGCGTCTCTCACGCCTGAGCGTCGACTCGAGTCATGACTATCCGCACCCGCCTTTTGATCATCGTGGCCCTGGTGGCCCTCAGCGTCTTCTACCTCGTGCCCCGGCAGATCACCATCCGGGAGCGCGATCCCGTCACCGGCGTCATGACCGACCGGACCGAGCGCAAGGTGCCGCTCAAGCTGGGCCTGGACCTGCAGGGCGGGATGCATCTCGCCCTCGAGCTCGACCAGTCGAAGCAGGTCTCGTCCGACCCCAAGCGCGACCTCGATCTCGCCCTGACGGTGCTGCGGAAGCGCATCGACGAGTTCGGGGTCACCGAGCCGCTGATCCAGAAGGTGGGCGACTCGAGGATCGTGGTCGAGCTGGCCGGCATCACCGAGCCGGCTCGGGCCAAGGGCATCGTCCAGCGGAGCGCCTTCCTGGAGTTCCGCATCACCGACGAGACCAAGGCGCTGGACAAGGCGCTGCCGGCGATGGACCGGACCCTGCGGAGCATGGGGATCCGGGGTGCTGATACCGCCACCTCCAAGCCCTCGGCGGTGGAACAGCTCCTGGGCGGCGATACGGCCAAGAAGGCCGCGGCCGACAGCGCGAAGAAGCCCGCGCCCGACACCGGCAAGAAGGCCGCGGCCGCCAAGACCAAGGGTCGCGCCGACTCGGCGGCCAGGCGGGACACCACCCCGGCGCGCGACACGACCCCGGTCATCGGCGGGGTGCTGAGCGGCCTGATCCAGCCGTCCGGCGGCGCGCCGGGCGAGTACGCCGTGCCCGAGACCGCGTTCCCCCGGGTGGACAGCCTGATCAACCTCCCGCAGGTGGCGCGACAGCTTCCCCGCGGAGTCGCGCTGCGCTGGGCGTCGCAGCCCACCAGCGTCGGGGTCGAGTCGATGCGCTTCCTCTATGCGCTGGACGACCGGCCCATCATCACCGGCAGCAGCCTGGAAGACGCCGCGGCCCAGATCGATCCGCTGACCAACGGTCCGGTCGTCACCTTCACCCTGGATCGAGCCGGCGGCCGCCGGTTCGGCGAGGAGACCGGCAAGCACGTGGGCGACTTCATGGCCATCGTGCTGGACGGGCGGGTGCAGGGGCGCCCGCCGGTCATCCAGAGCCGGATCGGCCGCAACGGGCAGATCACCCTGACGGGCCGCGGGCTGCAGGAGGCGCAGGACCTCGCCCTCACCCTCAAGGCCGGCGCCCTGCCTATTCCGCTCAAGATCGTGGAAGAGCGCCAGGTCGGCGCCAGCCTGGGCAGCGACTCGATCCACGACGGCATCGTCGCCGGCCTGGTCGGCACCGGTCTCGTGGTCCTGATCATGATCGGCTACTACCGGCTGAGCGGCGCGCTCGCGGTGATCGCGCTCGCGGTCTACCTGCTGTTCACGCTGGGCGGGTTGTCCATGGTGGAGGCGACGCTCACGCTGCCGGGTCTCGCCGGCATCGTGCTCTCGATCGGCCTCACGGTGGACAACAACGTGCTGATCTTCGAGCGAATGCGAGAAGAGCTGATCCACGGCAAGACCATCCGCCTGGCGATGGACGAGGGCTTCCGCCACGCCATGAACGCGATCGTGGACTCCAACGTCTGCATGGTGCTGACGGCGCTCTTCCTCTTCCAGTTCGGCACCGGACCGGTGAAAGGCTTCGCGATCACGCTGATCATGGGCATCGTAGCCTCGATGATCACGTCGATCTTCGTCACCCGCACGCTGTTCCTCATCTGGCTGGCCCGCCGGCCCGCCATGTCCACGCTGAGCATCTGACATGACACGACTCTTCGCCAACGCCAACTACGACTTCATCGGGGTCCGGCGCTACGCCTACGGCGTGACCGCGGCGATCCTGCTCCCGGGGCTGCTGTTCCTGATGCTGGCCGGTCTCAACTACAGCATCGAGTTCACCGGCGGCACGCTGGTCCAGATCCGGAGCCAGAAGACGGTGGACGTGGCCCAGCTGCGGAGCGGGCTGGACCAGCAGGGGATTCACGGCGCCGAGATCCAGGGCTTCGGCGCGCCCAACGAGTACGTGATCCGGGCGCGGGTGGCCAAGCCGGGCACCGACGCGAACGACACCCAGGCGACGGCGGCCGCGGTCTCCCACGCGCTCGACACGGTGCTGGGGAAGGGGAGCTACACGGTACTCCGCACCGAAGCGGTCGGTCCCAAGGTGGGCGGCGAGCTCCGGCAGAAGGCGTTCCTCGCGATCTTTCTCTCCTTCTTCGCGGTGCTGGGCTACCTGGCGTACCGCTTCGAGTGGCGCTTCGGCCTCGCCGCGGTGATCGCGACGGCGCACGACATCCTGGCCACCATCGCGTTCATCGGCGTGATGCGGCTGGAGGTGAGCCTCACGATCGTGGCCGCGGTGCTCTCGATGGTGGGCTACTCGCTGAACGACACGATCATCATCTTCGACCGCGTCCGCGAGGACCTGAAGAAATACAAGAAGGACAGTTTCCAGACCGTCCTCAACCGCGCCATCAACGAGACCCTGCCGCGGAGCGTGCTCACCCACGGCACCACGCTGGCCACCCTCATCGCGCTGGCGGTCTTCGGCGGCGAGGTGATCCGGCCCTTCGCCCTGGTGATGTTCTTCGGGGTGTTCACCGGCACCTTCTCCTCGATCTACATCGCCTCGCCCGTGCTCATGGCCATCGAGCAGCGCTGGCCCGGCGCCCTCGCCCGGGGCCACCTGGGCGCCACTGCCGCGCCGGCCGCGCCGTCCGCACCCGGGCGGAAGCCGCAGCCCGTGGGGCGGTGAGTCGGAGGGTCGGACGGTCGGAGGGCCGGCAGGCGCGTCGCCTCCTACTCTCCTGGCGACCGTCCGACCCTCGACCCTCCGTCCGGCCGCCCCACCGTCCGTCCGCCCGTGCTCATTGACACCCACTGCCATCTCGCCGCTTCCGACTATGACCCCGATCGCGCCGAGGTGCTGGAGCGGGCCTGGGCGGCGGGGGTCGAGCGCGTGGTCGTCGTGGGCGAGTCGCTCCAGGCGTCCGATCGCGCCCTGGAGCTCGCCCGCGCCGAGCCGCGGCTCGTCACCACGGCCGGCATCCACCCCCACGACGCCTCGGGCTGGAGCGAGGAGACGGCCGGCTGGCTTCGGCGGCGCCTCCGGGAGCCCCAGGTGGTTGCGGCCGGGGAGATGGGCCTCGACTACCACTACGATCACTCGCCCCGGGATCGCCAGCAGCAGGCCTTCGAGGCCCAGCTCGCCCTCGCGGCCGAGGCCGGCAAGCCTGCGGTCATCCATGCCCGGGAGGCCGACGACGATGTCGCCGCCATCCTCGGCGCGCACCCGGGGGTGGTGGCGATTCTGCACTCGTTCAGCAGCGGACTCGGGCTCTTGCGGGCGGGGCTGGTCCTCCGCCACTATGTGTCGTTCAGCGGGATGGTCACCTTCAAGAACTGGCGCCTCGACCAAGCCATCCTGGAGACGCCCCTGGACCGGCTGCTCCTGGAGACCGACGGTCCCTATCTGGCGCCGGTGCCGCAGCGGGGCAGGCGGAACGAGCCGGCCTTCGTGCGCCACGTCGCGGAGCGGATCGCGGCGGTGCGCGGCATGCCGGCCGAGGAGCTGATCGCCGTGACGGGCCAGAACGCCGCGCGGGTCTTC
The DNA here is from genome assembly GCA_035278885.1 of Gemmatimonadales bacterium. GTDB lineage: Bacteria > Gemmatimonadota > Gemmatimonadetes > Gemmatimonadales > GWC2-71-9 > CAVVWJ01. Next base: position 8,105 of record DATEIR010000055.1, read on the forward strand.
GGCCTGTCGTCACACCGTGCTTCGGAGTCGCCGTGACAGCCACCGCCAAACCCAGCGTGCCGTCCGACATCGCCATCGCGCAGGCGGCCAAGCTGCGTCCCATCGCCGACGTGGCCGCCGAAGTCGGGCTCACGCCCGACGATATCCTGCCGTACGGACGGTACAAGGCCAAGATCAGCCCCGAAGCCGTCGCCCGGCGCAAGCCGACCGGCCGGCTCGTGCTGGTGACGGGGATCAACCCCACGCCCGCCGGCGAGGGGAAGAGCACCGTCACGGTGGGGGTGGCGCAGGCGTTCCGGCGGCTGGGCAAGAAGGTCGTGGTGGCCATCCGGGAGCCGAGCCTTGGCCCGGTGTTCGGGGTGAAGGGGGGCGCCGCCGGTGGCGGCTACGCCCAGATCGTCCCGATGGAGGAGATCAACCTCCACTTCACCGGCGACTTCCACGCCATCACCTCGGCCCACAATCTCCTGTCGGCGATGCTGGACAATCATCTCCATCAGGGAAACGCGCTGGGCATCGATCCGCGCCGGATCACCTGGCCCCGCACGCTGGACATGAACGATCGCGCGCTGCGCTCGATCGTCATCAGCCTGGGCGGCATCAACGCCGGCCCGGTGCGGGAAGATCGGTTCGTGATCGTGCCCGGCAGCGAGATCATGGCGATCCTCGCGCTCAGCACCGACCTGCAGGACCTCGAGGGCCGGATCCGGCGCATCATCGTGGGCTTCACCCGCGACCGGAAGCCGGTCACCGCGGGCGAGCTCAAGGCCGCGGGCGCCATGACCCTGCTCCTCAAGGACGCCATCCTGCCCAACCTGGTGCAGACGCTCGAGGGCGGGCCCGCAATCGTGCACTGCGGCCCGTTCGGCAACATCGCCCACGGGTGCAACTCGATCGCCGCGACCCGACTTGCGCTGGGGCTCGGCGACCTGGTCCTCACCGAGGCGGGCTTCGGCGCCGACCTCGGGGCCGAGAAGTTCTTCGACATCAAGTGCCGCTTCGGCGGCCTCAACCCCGAGGCCGCGATCGTGGTCGCCACCATCCGGGCGCTCAAGATGCACGGCGGCGTCAAGAAGGACGCGCTCGGCAAGGAGGACGTCGAGGCGCTGGAGAAGGGAATGGTCAACCTGGAGGCCCACGTCCGCAACGTGCAGAAGTTCGGCGTGCCGGTGGTGGTGGCGCTCAACCGTTTCACCTCGGACACCGACGCGGAGATCGCCGCCGTGCTCGACGCCTGCAAGCGCTGGGGCGCCCGCGCGGCCCTGAGCGACGTCTGGGCCAAGGGTGGGGAAGGCGGCGAGGCCGTGGCCCGGGAAGTGCTCGCGGTCCTGGACGAGAAGAAGGCGGCGTTCAAGCCGCTCTACGACGTCGCGCTGCCGATCAAGGCCAAGATCGAGACCATCGCCAGGGAGATCTACGGCGCGGCCGGGGTCGACTTCGCCCCCCCGGCCGAGAAGAACATCGCCCAGCTGGAGGCGATCGGCCTGGGGCAGACGCCGGTCTGCATGGCCAAGACGCAGTACTCCTTCTCCGACGACCCGACCAAGCTGGGTCGGCCGAGCGGGTTCCGGATCACCATCCGCGACGTTTACCCGTCGGCCGGCGCGGGGTTCGTGGTCGCACTCGCGGGCGACATCATGACCATGCCGGGGCTCAGCAAGACCCCGTCCGCCGAAGCGATCAAGGTCCACCCCGACGGAACCATCGAGGGCCTGTTCTGATGCCGATCGAGACCGTGGCGACCAGCGGGGCTCCCCGCGCCATCGGCCCCTACAGCCAGGCGCTGCGCGCCGGCGGCTTCCTCTTCACTGCGGGTCAGGTCGGCTTCGACCCCGCCTCCGGCACGCTGGTGGACGGCGGCATCGGCGAGCAGACCCGCCAGGTGCTGCAGAACATCCGGGCCATCCTCGAGGCCGGCGGCAGCGGTCTGGCGCAGGTCGTGAAGACCACCGTCTTCCTGGTGGACATGGCCGATTTCGCCGCGATGAACGAGGCCTACGCCGATGCCTTCGGGACCCACCGCCCGGCTCGCTCGACCGTGGCGGTCGCCGCGTTGCCGCGCGGAGCCCGGGTGGAGATCGAGGCAGTGGCCGCCATCTGATGGGAGCGGATCGGGCCTGGTGGTCTGGCCGGTCTTCAAAACCGCGATGGAGACGCCTTCGGCGGCTCCGGTGGGTTCGATTCCCACACGCTCCCGCCACCTTCCTGCTCGGTGTCGCGCTCGCCGCGCTCCCGGCGCGTCCAGCCGCCGGGCAGGACTCCGCGGCCGTCGCGGCTCCCGCCGCCAGTGCCGCGCCTTCCGATACCGTCGCCGCGCGCCACATCAGTCCCATGGGCGCCTTCTGGCGCTCCTTCCTCCTGCCCGGATGGGGCCAGGCCAAGCTCGATCGCCGACTGACCGGCGGTATATTTCTCGCGTGGGAAGGCGTCACCCTGGGCATGAGCCTCAAGACCCGCCAGGAGCTCGAGTACCTCCGGCGCACCAACTCGGGGCGGGCGGAGGACAAGCGGCGCCAGCATGAGGATTGGCTCGTCCTGCTCGCCTTCAATCACGTCTTCGCCGGCCTGGAGGCCTATGTCTCGGCCCACCTGGCGGACTTCCCCGGCGACCTCCACCTGCAGGCCACGCCGGGCGGCGTGGGCGGCTCCGTGAGCCTCCCCATCCGCGTCCCATGAATCGCGCGCCGATCGGCATCTTCGACTCCGGATTGGGCGGCCTCACGGTGGCCCGCGCGATCTATCAGTGCCTGCCCGGCGAGTCCACCGTCTACTTCGGCGATACCGCCCGGGTCCCCTACGGCCCCAAGTCGCCGGAGACGGTGCGCCGCTACAGCCGCGAGATCCTCCAGTGGCTGCTGGAGCAGGGGGTGAAGGCCGTCGTGATCGCCTGCAACACCAGCACGGCCCACGCCCTCGACGTCCTGCGCGAGGAATCGCCGGTGCCGGTGATCGGAGTGATCGAGCCGGGCGCGGCGGCCGCCGCGTCGGTCGGCGGCGAGGCGGCGATCGGGGTGATCGGAACGGCGGGCACGATCGCGAGCAACGCGTACGCCCGGGCCATCCACCGCTTCCGTCCGGAGGCCCGGGTGGAGCAGCGTGCCTGTCCGCTCTTCGTTCCCCTGGTGGAGGAGGGCTGGTTCGAGCATCCGGCGGCGGAGCTGATCGCGCGGGAGTACCTCGGGCCGCTGCACGCCGCGGGCGTGGGCACCCTGGTCCTGGGCTGCACCCACTATCCGCTGCTCAAGCCGCTGCTGCAGCGCGTGCTGGGTGAAGGGGTCCGGCTGATCGACAGTGGGGAGGAGACCGCCTCCGCCGTGGCCCGCGCGCTCCGCACCGACGGGCTCGCCGCGCCGGCCAATGCCGTCGCCACCCACCGCTTCGCGGTGAGCGACGACGAGCCGCGCTTCCGTCAGCTCGGCGCGCGGTTCATCGGCGATCGCCTGGGCCGCGCGGAAGTGGTGCCGCTGGGGTGAATCGGCGGAGCTCGGCGCCCGATTCGCGGGCGACGGCGTACTGAAAGCCTTCGAACCAGGCGCCGGGGTTGAGATAGCGGCCACCGCTGGGCGTGGTGACGCAGGCGGCGCGGTGGGTATGGCCCATGACCAGCAGGCCGACCTCCGGCTCCCGGGCGAGCATGGCCTCGGCCCAGGCCTGCTGACGGCGGGCCGCGTCGGTGAAGCGCCGCTCGTCGGGGGTGTGGTCCCCCAGGTGCGGGCTCAGCCGGTCCACCACGCGGAGTCCCAGCTCAGGGTGGAGGCTCCGGTAGACCGCGGCGGTGATCGGATGGTTGATGAGCCGGTGCAGGAGCTTGGCGCGCCAGCGCGGCTCGGTCAATCCGTCTCCGTGAATCGCGGCGACGGTGGTCCCGCCCAGCTGGAAGGTGATCCGGTGCGGGTGGAATCGCAGACCCAGGTCGCGCTCCCAGAAATCCCCGCCCCAGCGATCGTGGTTGCCCCCCACCATCAGGACCGGAACCTTCCGCGCGGTCCGCTCCAGCGCGGCCGCGACATGGAAGCCCCGGCGGGGAATCACCCGTGAGTAGCTGTACCAGAAGTCGAAGAGGTCACCGTTGATGAGCAGACAATCGCCCAGGGTAGGAACCGTCTCGAGGAAGGCCAGCAGCGCGGCCTCGACGGCGGGCGGTGTGACGCCGAGGTGGGCGTCGGCAACGACGATGAGGGTTGGCCCCGGCACGGCCGCAAAGATGAGCCGGCCGAGGGGTGATCGCAACCGATGACGCCGAGCCAGCCTTCCGTCGAGGTCTCCGAGGTCCGGGTCCGGGTGAATTACTCCGAAACCGACCAGATGGGTGTCGTCTACCACGCCCGCTACCTGGTCTGGCTCGACGTGGCCCGCACCGAGCACCTGCGGCAGTGCGGCATGAGCTATCGCGAGCTCGAGGCCGCGGGCCTGCGGCTCGCCGTGTCGGAGGTCAGCCTGCGGTATCGCCAGAGCGCGCGGTTCGACGACCAGCTGCGGGTCCGCTGCTGGGTTCGGGACCTCGCGTCTCGCCGGGTCGAATTCGGCTACGTGGTCGAGGTGGCGGACGATGGCCGCCTGCTCGTCACCGCGACCACCGCGCTGCTCGCGCTCGACGCCGGCATGCGTCCGACGCGGCTCCCCGACGAGGTGCGTCGGGTGCTCCGCCCGATTGCCGATCCGGTCCCCCTCCATCTCTTCGGCCGCTCGAGGACGCCGTCCGGTGTCGATGCCTAGCCTTCGGACTCTGCGGCCTTGTGCCGCCGCCCTGATCCTCCAGCTCGCCGTCGCCGCCGGGCTCGCCGCCCAGCAGTCCGCGATCGTGGAGCAGCTGGCGCCGATGCTCGCCGCCGAAGACGCGCGCGACTTCAAGCCCGAGCTCTATCGCAAGGGCCTGCTCTCGCCCGACTCGGTGGTGCGCCGGGTGGCGGCGCTGGGCGCCGGCCGCATCGGCGACCCGGCCGCGGTCCCGCTGCTGGTCCCCATACTGCTGGATCCAGATTCCACGGTGCGGGTCGCGGCGGCGTTCGGCCTGGGCCTGCTGGCCGACACCGCCGGTATCCAGGCCCTGATCGAGCGTCTGACCGGCACGCCGGCGCTCGACGGCCCGAGCGCCGAAGAGGCGATCACCGCCCTGGCCAAGATCGGCGGCCCCAGAGTCGCGGAGTTTTTCGAGGGTGTCCTGGGCGGCCGAGCGCCGCTCACCGCCGCGGACCGCGAGCCGCTGGTGGAGCAGGCCATCCTGGAATGCTGGCGCCTGGGCCCCGACGCGCCGGTCACCGCGCTGCTCCCGTTCCTCGAGGATAGCTCGCTCGCCATCCGCTGGCGTGCCACCTACGCCCTTGGTCGCCTCAAGGCGCCGCCCGCGGCCAGCCGGCTCAGCGTGTCGCTGCGCGACCCGGAATCGTCCGTGCGCACCTTCGCCGCGCGGGCGCTCACCCGCTCCTACGTCGAAGCCGCCGGACTCGCTCCCGCCTCGATCGGCGAGCTGCTCGGCCGGTCGGCCGGTGACGCGGTGCCGCAGGTGCGTATCGCGGCCCTTCGCTCGCTTGCGGACTATGGGGATCCGGCACTGGCGAAGCACGTGGTGCCGCTGCTGGGCGACCAGTTCCCCAACGTCCAGGTCGAGGCCGCCACCACGCTCGGGGCGCTCGGCGGCGCCGAGGCCAGCGCGGCGCTCGCCCGCGTCGTGTCCGGTAAAGGCACTTTCGCGGTTCGCCGGGCGGCCCTCGTCGGCCTCGCCCGCGCCGACACCGGGGCCTTCGGCCGCGCCGCCGGAGACTGGCAGCGGAACGCCGATTGGCGCCTCCGCGCGGCCGCGGCCGAGGGGCGGGCGATTGCCGGGCCGGGAACGAGCCCCTGGTTCCTGGCCGATCCTGATGGCCGGGTCATCGCCGCCGGACTCCA
>DATEIR010000056.1:0-11116 GCA_035278885.1 Gemmatimonadales bacterium
GACTCGCAGGCCCGTCCCGGCGATCTGCCTCCGGGCGCAGCCAGCACCCTGATCACGGTGCTGGTGGACGACGGCAAGCTGGACGAGGCCGCCCGCCGCCTCGAGGAGCTGGGCCCCGCGCTCGATGCGGGCGAGCGGGCCGACCTGCATCGCGCGCTGGTGCGGGGATACGTGAAGGCCGGCGACCTCGACCGCGCCGGCGCGGTGCTCGGGACGGACAGCACGGTGGAGGGGCTCGCGCTGCACGGGTGGCTCCGCCTCTACCGGGGTGATGTGGCCGGCGCCCTGGCCGCGTTCCAGCTGGCCGGTCCCTTCGCCGGTGATCGCGCCGAGGCCACCCGCCGCACCGCTCTTCTCGCGCTGCTCCAGCCGATCGAGGCAGACACCGTGCCCGAGCTCGGTCGCGCGATGCTGGCGTTGGAGCAGGGCGATACGTCGCGGGCGACTTCGGCGCTGGAGCACATCGGTGGAGCCCTTCCGCCGGCCAAAGGCGGGGCGGAGGCGAGTCTGCTCGCCGCCAGGCTCGCGGCCGCGGCCGGTGACACCAGCGCGGCCGAGCGGCTGTATCACGTCGCGGCCGCACCGGAGGCGCCGGCCACCGCCCCCGCGGCAGAGCTGGCACTCGGCGAGCTCCTCCTGGCGCGGCGTCGTACCGCCGATGCCGTCGCCCAGCTGGAGCACCTCATCCTCACGTACCCGCAAAGTGTCCTGGTGCCCCAGGCCCGCCGGCTCCTGGATCAGGCCAAGGGCGCGGTGCCCCGCACATGAGGCGCCGCGAGTTTCTGGCGCGGGCGGGCGCCGGCGCGCTGGCCCTCAGTCCGCTGGGGCGCGTGGTCGTGCCGCGCTGGACGTCCGCCCCATGGCTTTTGGTGCCGATGGACGATGCCCAGAGCGATCACCTGAAGGCGTATGGCCTCGCCTTCCGGATGCTGGAGCGGGGCGGGCGGGCGGAGTGGTTCCTCAACTACCGCGGGGGCTCGTTCCTGCTGCCTGCGGACGCCGCCACGACACGCGATGCCGCTCTCGCCGGCGTGGCCACCGAGCCGCTGGATGACGGAGCCCTGGTGAGGATCCGGGGAGAGATCGCGGGCGGCAACATGGACGCGGTGCCGCTGGAGAAGGTGCCCAAGGTCGCGGTGTATGCCCCCCCGAACGCTCCCCCCTGGGACGACGCGGTCACGATGGCACTCAACTATGCCGGAATCAAATTCGAGAAGATCTGGGACCCGCAGGTCATCGCCCAGGGGCTCAGGTCGTATGACTGGCTGCATCTGCACCACGAGGACTTCACCGGGCAGTACTCGAAATTTTTCCTGAATTACGCCGGTGCTCCATGGCTGGTGGACATGGTGGACCGGAACCGGGCCACGGCCCGCTCGCTCGGCTTCGCCTCCGTGCCGGCCGAGAAGCGCGCCGTGGCCGTGGCAATCGCACGGTACGTCGAGCGGGGCGGATTCCTTTTCGCGATGTGCACCGCGACCGAAACGCTCGACCTCGCGCTGGCCGCGGACGGGGTGGACATCGCCGCCTCGTACGCCGACGGGACGCCGATGGCGCCCGACGCGAGCGCCCGGATGCGGTGGGACGAGGCGCTCGCCTTCCAGAACGCCCGACTCGAGCTCAGTCCCACCGTGCCCGTCTACTCGGACATCGACGGGCACCAGGTCAACTCGATCGAGCGGAGGCAGCCGCTGGGCTCCTTCACCCTGTTCAACTTCAGCGCCAAGATCGATCCGGTGGCCACCATGCTGGTCCAGAATCACCGCCAGGTGATCCCCGATTTCTACGGACTCACCACCAGCTTCACCCGGCACACGCTCAAGCCGAGCGTCACGGTGCTGGCCGACGAGCCGGGCGCCCCCTGGGTCAAGTACATCCACGGCGAGCGGGGACAGGGCACCTGGACCTTCTTCGGCGGACACGATCCCGAAGATCCCCAGCACCAGATCGGCGACGCGCCGACCGACCTCTCGCTGCATCCCCATTCCCCGGGCTATCGGCTCATCCTCAACAACGTGCTCTTTCCCGCCGCCAAGAAGAAAGAGCTCAAGACGTGAGCGAGCGGATCGCCCCGGGTGTCCGGGCCTCGCTCGCCGCGGAGATCGCCGCGGCGAGCGGCCGGGAAGTGTCCTTCGTCGCCCAAGTGGATCGGGACGGCGTCATCACCGGCGCGCGTGTGGTGGCCCGGGGCACAGTCGGCATGGTGCTCGCCCTGCCGGGTGTGGCCGCCCGGGGCGAGATGCTGCTGCACAATCATCCCAGCGGGAATCTGGCGCCGTCCGGCGCGGATCTGGACGTCGCCGCCCGTCTCCACGACGGCGGCATCGGCTTCGGGATCATCGACAATGGAGCCACCGACCTCTACGTCGTCGTCGAGGTGCCCCACGAGCGCGCGGTGGTGCCGATCGACCCGTTCGACGTCATCGAGACTCTGGGCGAGCGCGGGGCCGTGGCCCGGCACCTGGGCCAGTACGAAGACCGCCGAAGCCAGCGCGACATGGCGGCCTACGTCGCGGACGGGTACAACGACGGCGGGGTGCTGCTGCTGGAGGCCGGCACCGGGGTGGGGAAGTCGTTCGCCTACCTGGTGCCGGCCCTGGCATGGGCGCGAGCCAATGGGGAGCGCACGGTGGTGAGCACCAACACCATCAACCTGCAGGAGCAGCTGGTCGGAAAAGACCTGCCCCTGCTGCGACAGGCATTGGGGGGCGCGGAGTACGCCCCGACGTTCGCGCTGCTCAAGGGGTGGCGGAACTATCTCTGCCTCGCGCGACTCAACCAGGCTGTCGGGTCCCAGCGGACCCTGCTGGAGCAGGACAAGCTCGACGAGCTGCTCGGCATCGCCGAGTGGTCGGGGCATACGGCCGACGGGACGCTGAGCGATTTGCCCGTGACGCCGACCCCGGAGGTATGGGACGAAGTCAGCGCGGAGCCGGACCTGTGCACCCGGCTCAAGTGTCCCCATTTCGATCGGTGCTTTCTGTTCCGAGCCCGGCGAAAAGCGGCGGAGGCGGACGTGGTGGTGGTGAACCACCATCTCCTGGCGGCCGACCTCTCGGTGCGGCAAGCCCAGGACAACTGGGAGGAAGCCGCGGTGCTGCCGCCCTATCGCCGGCTCATCCTGGACGAGGGACATCATCTGGAGGAGGTCGCCGCCACACACCTTGGCCTCCAGGTGACCAGCCGGGCGGTCCGCCGGCTGCTCCACCGGTTCGAGCGCAACGGCCGGGGCCTCGCGCCCACGCTCGCGCACGAGCTGGCCGGGCGCACCGATCTGCTCAGCCGCGCCAGTCTCGACCTGCTTCGCGAGCGGCTCCTCCCCGCAATCGCCGATGCTCGGCGGGCGACCGACGCCCTGTTCCAGCGCCTCTCGGACCGGCTCGAGTCCGATCAGGCGACCCAGCTCCGGCTGAGCGACGACTTCGCCACCGACCGGGTCTGGGACGAAGGGCTCGGCTTCGAGCTCGACGCCGCGCTCCGCGCCTTTCGCGTGGTGCGGGAGATGGTGGAAGGGATCGCGGACCGCCTCGCCCAGGCCGAGGAAACGGAGCGGCGGGGGCAGCTGCTGCAGGAGCTCCGGGGCGTCATGCGCCGGCTCGACGGCATCGCGGACGGGCTCAACCGGAGCCTGCGGCCCGTGGGAGGAGGTGCGCCGACGGTGCGCTGGATGGAGCGCACCGCGAGGGGCGGCCACATCCAGCTCTCGGCCGTGCCGCTCGACCTCGCTCCCATCCTGCGCAAGCTGCTGTTCGACCGGCTCGACACCGTCGTGCTCACCAGCGCGACGCTCGCGGCGGGAGGGGACTTCGGATTCCTCGAGAGCCGGCTCGGGCTCGCCGGAGACGACTCGCCGGTGCGGGTGCGGGAGGTGTTTTCCTCGCCCTTCGACTATCCCTCGCAGTGCGTCTTCGGGATTCCGAACAACCTGCCCGAGCCGCGGGAGGACGAGTCCGCCCACGGGGCCGCGGTGGTGCAGGTGGTCTCCGATCTCGCCTTCGCCGCCGACGGCGGCATGTTCGTGCTCTTCACCAGCCACGCGTCGCTCCGCCGCGCGGCCACCGAGCTGCGCGGCGTCCTGGGGGCCCGCTGGCCCATCCTGGTGCAGGGCGAGGCGCCGCGGGACGTCCTGCTGCGGCGGTTCCGCGCCGCGGAGAACGCGATTCTGCTCGGCACCGATTCGTTCTGGGAGGGTGTGGATGTGCCCGGGCGCGCGCTCCGCGCCCTGGTGCTCAACAAGCTACCTTTCAAGGTGCCGTCGGAGCCGCTGACGGCCGCGCGCCTGGAGCGCCTGGCCGAGGAGGGTCTGGACGGGTTTCTGCACTACCTCCTGCCTCATGCAGCGCTCAAGCTCAAGCAGGGGTTCGGGCGGTTGATCCGGAGCCGGAGCGACGTGGGGGTGGTGGTGCTGCTGGACAGTCGGGTGGTCACCAAGCGGTATGGCCCGCTGCTGCTCGGTGGGCTGCCGAGAGCCGAGCGGGTCGTCGGCAGCTGGGCGCAGGTCCGGACCCGGTGCGAGGACTTCTTCGCCCGGCATGGGTTCGGGGCTGCCGTATGATCCCGGTCGCGCCCTCCAAGATCGTGGCCGTGGGCCGCAACTATGTGGAGCATGCCCGCGAGCTGGGCAACGAAGTCCCGGCGGAGCCGCTTCTGTTCTTCAAGCCTCCCAGCGCGCTGATCGGCACCGGTGACACCATCCGGCTGCCGCGCGTCTCCCAACGTGTCGAGTTCGAAGCGGAGATCGGCGTGGTGATCGGCCGGCGGGCCCACCGGCTCTCCCAAGCGGACGCCGAGGGTGCGATCGCCGGGTTCACCTGTCTCAATGACGTCACCTGCCGCGACCTGCAGAAAACGGACGGGCAGTGGGGACGGGCCAAGGGATTCGATACCTTCTGTCCGGTCGGGCCACGAGTCGCCACCGGCCTCGACTGGCGTGGGCTCGAGGTGATCTGCCGGGTCAACGGAGCGGAGCGGCAGCGGGCCCGGTCGTCGGCGATGCAGTTTTCGATTCCCATGCTGGTGGCGTTCATCAGCGGCATCATGACCCTGGAGCCCGGCGACCTGATCGCCACGGGGACGCCCGCCGGCACCGGGCCGCTGCAGGACGGCGACCGAGTCGAAGTCGAGATCCCCGGCGTTGGCGTACTCTCTAACCCAGTGCGGAATAGCGAGATATGAGCATAGAGTTCAGCCAACGTCTCAAGGCCCTTCCGGGGTACCCGCTGGCCGAGATCCCGGCCCTCAAGCGGCGGCTGATCGAGCGCGGCGTGGACGTGATCGACTTGGGCGCCGGCGACAACGACACTCCGCCCCCGGACGTCGCGGTGCAGGCCATGACCACGGCCCTGGCCGACCCTGCATACAGCAAGTACGGTTTCCAGCAGGGACTGCTCGCCTTCCGGCAGGCGGCGGCGCGGTGGGTGGAGCGTCGCTTCGGCTTCCGGTTCGATCCGGTCACCGAGACGCTCCCGCTCATCGGCTCGAAGGAAGGCTTGTCACACCTGCCTTTCGCCGTGGTCAACCCGGGCGATGCGACCATCATTCCGGAGCCGGGCTACCAGGCGTACATCGGCGGGTCGATTCTGGCCGGCGCCGAGCCGCACGTGGTGCCGCTCCGGCCGGAGAACAAGTTCCTGCTCGAGCTGGAGCAGGTACCCGAGGCGGTGCTCCGGCGCGCCAAGCTGGTGTTCCTCAACTACCCGAACAACCCGACCGCGGCCGTCGCTCCGGTCGAGTACTTGGCGCGCACGGTGGCGATCTGCCGGCGCTACGGGATCCTGCTCGCCTACGACAACGCATACTGCGATCTCACCTTCGACGGTTACCGGGCGCCGAGCATCTTCGAAGTGGATGGCGCGCGGGAGGTGGCGCTGGAGTTCTTCTCGCTCTCGAAGAGCTTCTCGATGACGGGCTGGCGGATCGGCTTTGCAGTGGGGCGGCCGGAGCTGATCGGCGCCCTCACCCGGGTCAAGTCGTACACCGATACGGGACCTTTCCTGGCGGTCCAGCGTGCGGGCGTCGCCGCCCTGGATCAGGCCGAGGAGCTGGTCGAGCCTATCCGAGCCGAGCTGGAGCGGCGGCGCGACGCGGCGGTGGCAGCCCTTCGGGAGGCGGGCTTCTCCGTCGATTCCCCCAAGGCCGCCATGTACCTCTGGGTGGCCCTGCCCCCGGAGCTGCCCTCGGCGGAGTTCGCGCGACGCGCGCTGGAGGAAACGGGCACCGTGGTTCTGCCAGGAAGCGGCTTCGGCCCGGGAGGGGAGGGCTTCTTCCGGATCGCCCTCACGGTGGGGGCCGATCGGCTGCGCGAGGCGGCAGGACGGCTGGGACGGATCTTGGCGCCGGCAGGGCGGAGCGCCCTTGCCTCGACCGCTTGACCTCTCCGGGCTACCCCGCGGCCGGCGGCGTAACTGGCCCGCGATCGGGGTCAGCGTGGCGGCACACGCGGCCCTGGTGGCGCTGTTCACCATCGAGGCGCGCCTGCCGGAGCTGCCGCACCGGGCGCCTCAGCTGATCGTGCTGGCGCCTCTTGCGCAGGGCCCGGAAGCCGTGGAGATGCGGTATCATCCCGGGCGAGTCCGCGCCGGACAGACGGGCCGCAATGTGGGGCCGGGCGTAGAGCCACGCGTCCTGCGTCCTCCTCGTCGCGCGGTCCCTCCGCCCGACGTCGTCCGGGAGGCTCCGCTGCCTCGCCCCATCCCCGTGGATACCGGCGGCAGCGCACCCGCTCCGCGCCGGCCGGCGCTCATCGGGCGCATCGGTCCCGAGCTTGCCGACGGACGGCTGTGGGTCCGCCCCCTCCCACTGCCGCCCAAGGAGCTCGCGACCCGGCTCAGCCGGAAGCGCCACGCCGAGCTGGTGGACAGCGCGGTCACGGCTATCGTCCAGGCCTACCTCGATTCGATCGCCGCCGATCCGTTGGCCCGGCCGGTCGGGCTGCCGAGCTGGACCACGGAGGTGGACGGCAAGAAATTCGGCCTCGACTCCTCCAGCATCTACGTTGCCGGGCTCAAGATCCCGGCGGCCGTGCTCGCCCTGCTGCCGATCCCGGCGGGGAACATCGATCAGAATCAGGCGTACAACCACCTGATGGAGATGCGGGCGGACCTGCAGCAGGCCGCGCAGCGGGCGCAGAATGTCGAGGAGTTCAAACAGATCATCCGGGAAATTCGCGAGCGGAAGGAGCGGGAGCGGGAGTTCGAGCAGAACCAGCGCACCGCGCCGCCGCCCGAGGAGCCCGCCACGCCATGAGTCACAGTGGAGCAGGCATGAAGCTGGTCGATCCGGAGGAGACCGTGGTCTTGGTCACCGGTACATCCCCCAGCGCCGAGGAGCGCGACCGGCCGCTGGCGTATCGGCTCAAGGCCGAGATCGACCGGCGGGGCTCGGGGCACGCCTACCGCCGCGCGATCGTGGTTCCCGACGACTGGTATCTGGAGCACCGCACGTTTCACCTGAATCCGACTGTCACCATCGGCGGCCCGGGGGCGAACGGGGTGACGGGGGAGCTGACCGGCATGCTGCCCACCGTCTACACCCGGGACAACCGGGTCTTCGTGCAGGCGGATCTCGACGGTGAGCTCAAGCGGGTGGCGCTCTGGGGGGCGGACGGCGCCGCTACCGCCGAAGCGGTCGAGGTGTTCGGGAACGATGGGCTGCTGGACGGCCTGCTGGAGCGGATCTGGCGGTTCAGGGCCGGCGTGATGGTGTAAGGGGGGCGGGGAGGCTCACAGCCCCAGCAGGTCCGCCAGCGCCCGGTCCACCACTTCCGACGTGTCCCCGTCTATGATCTTCCGAAGCACGTCCACTGCCTCGAGGGGCAGACTCTCCGGGTGCACCCGGTCACGCTCGTATCGGACGATGTGTCCCAGCGGAATCGGCGCGACCCGGGGCTCGCTCTCGTCTTCCTCGTTCTCCCCCACCGACGCCTCGTACGAGGCGCCGGGCACGCTGGTGGCCCACGGCTCCTCCGGCTCGTCATCCTCCTCCTCCGGCAGCGGTACCATCGCGTAGAGCTGGCACTGCAAGCCGGGCGGCGCGGCGCGGGCGACGAGCACGACCTGCACCGGCTCGTCGAAGATCCCGTACTGGGTGATCTGATCCCACGCCTCGGGAGGCATCACCGAGCGGGCGATGAGCCGGCCGTTCCGGTAGCTCCCCATGCAGAGCATCCCCTCAGGGATCCGGTCGTCCTCGACCAGGCCGACGGTGAGCTGCACCGGGTTCTCGGTCGCGGCGATAGCCGCCGGCGCCGGAGCTCCGCCGCCGGATTCGAGTTCGTCGGACTCGTTGGTCATGCAGAATCAGTAGGGGTATGAGCCCCGGGGGGCAAGCGGACCAAGGTGCCTACTCGGCCGGAAGCAGGGCGCCGTCCTCGGTCACCCTCGCGGCCGTTCCGGGAAAGTCCTCCGCCGAGAGCCGGCGGACCAGCTCGAGCGCCGCGCCCCCGGGGTCGGGAGCCGGGCCCTCGCCGGGCCGCTGCAGCATCGGCAGAAGGCGCGCTCGGCGCAGCCCGTCCCCGGGTGCGAGCTCGAGCTGCAGCACGCCGGTGACGCCCAGGGGGCCGGACAGGTTGAACCCCCGGTAAGTGAGGAAATTCCCCAGAGAGTAGGCGATCGGCCGGCCGCGGTAGACCTCGATCCCGCGGAGGACGTGCGGGCCGTGGCCGACGACGGCGTCGGCGCCGGCATCGACCACGGCGTGGGCCCAGAGGCGCAGCTCACCCCGGGGCTCCTGGCCCAGCGACTCCGCCACCTCGGGCACGTGAAGCGCCCGCGAACCCTCGGCGCCGCCGTGGAACGTCACGACGAGAAGGTCCACCAGGCGCCGGACCGAATCCACCACCGCCACGCTCCGGGGGATGTCGAGCAGATCGTAGGCGAAAGGATACGTGGTGAACCCGATCAGGCCGACGGTTGTGACGCTGTCACCGCGTCGTAGCGTGTCGATCGCGATCTGGTCCAGCAGCCCGTAGGTCGCCAGACCCAGCGCGTGCAGCATCGCCGCGGACGAGTCGCGCGCTTCGGGACCGAAGTCACCGGCGTGGTTGTTGGCCAGATTGAGGTGGGTGAACCCGGCGTCGCGCAGCCGGGGGGCGAGCCACGGCGGGGTGAGAAAGGCGTAGCACATTTTCGGCGGCTCGGGTCGAGCGGGACGGTGACCGCGCCGTCCGGGCCGCGGCATCGAGTCGGGCGGCGGCGGGATCGTATCCGCCGGAGTGACCCGGCGCCCCTCGGCGCTGCATTTGTAGGTCGTGCCGCTGTCACCCAGCACACCCTCGAAGTTGCCAACCACGAGGTCCCCGCGGAGCGCCGGTGCGGCGGCGTCGAGCAGTCCCCGGCCGCTGTCGGGCGGCACGCCGCCGGGGAGCGTCAGTGTGCCAAGGTTGATGTCACCGGTGAAGGCCAGACGGACGACGGCACGAGGTGGTGGCGGAGGCACCGGCGCCGGCAGGATCGCGCTGGGCGGGGGGGCGCCGCTGTCGGCACGAGCTGGGGCCGGCGTCGGCGGCGCCGGGTTGCCGCCGCACGCCGCGAGGCCGACCACGAAGGTCAGCGCCGCGGAGGCGCGGCTCACGCCGCCCCGGGCTCGCTGAACCGGCGCGCCGTCTCCTCGAGCCGGGGCAGGCTGCGATCGCGCCCCACCACGGCGAGCAGCTCGTTGACCGGCTCGGACACCGTGGAACCGGTCAGCGCGACGCGGATCGGCTGCATCACGTCGCCCAGCTTGAGCGCGCGCGCTTCCGCCACCGTCTTGAGCGCGTCGAGGATGGGCTCGGCCTGCCACTGCCCGGGCGAGAGCGACGTCAGCGCCTGGACCACCAGGCGCAGGCTGGCGGAGAAGCCGGGCCCCATCTTCTTGATCAGCGCCTCGCCCTTGGCGTCGAGGACGGAGCGGGACGGATCGAGCCGTACGGCCACTCGCTCGGCCATCTCGAGGATGGTGCGCGAGCGGGACTTCACCGCATCGATGAGAGGCCGGAGGTCGCGCCCCGCGTCGCTCACGTCGAGCTGCGTCAGTCGGCGCCGGAGCGGCTCGATCAGTTCTTCGGCGGGCAGTGCCGAGATGTACTGCCCGTTCATCCACTCGAGCTTGGCCGGATCGAACACGGCCGCCTTGGTCTGGATCCCCTCGAGGGTGAAGCGCCCGATCATCTCGTCTTCCGGGAGGATCTCCCGGTCTTCGCCCGGTGACCAGCCCAGCAGCGCCAGGAAGTTCCGCATCGCGAGCGGCAGGATCCCCTGCTCCCGATAGTCCCCCACGGCGGTGGCGCCGTGCCGCTTGCTCAGCTTCTTGCCGTCGGTGCCGAGGATCATGGGCACGTGGCCGAACACGGGAAGCGGTCGGCCGAGTGCCCGATACAGGGCGATCTGTTTCGGCGTGTTGGAGATGTGGTCGTCGCCGCGGATCACGTGGCTGATGTCCATGGCGATGTCGTCGCTCACCACGGCCAGGTTGTAAATCGCGGTATCGTCGCTTCGCAGGATCACGAAATCGTCGAGGTCGCGACCCTGGAAGCTGATCCGGCCGTGCACCGCGTCGTCCCAGGCGAGCTCCTCGTCCGGAACGCGAAATCGGATGGTGGAGGGCTCGCCCGCCGCGCTCCGCCTGCCGGCTTCTTCCGGCGTGAGGCGACCGCAGCGGCCGTCATACCGGAACGTCTGCCCGGCGGCCTCGGCGCTGGTGCGCTGGGCGTCGAGCTCCTCCCGGGTGCAGAAGCAGCGATACGCCTTGCCCGCGGCCAGCAGGCGCTCGGCGTCGGCGCGGTGCCGGTCGCCGTAGGCGCCCTGGAAGAAAGGCCCCTCGTCGCAGGTGATGCCGAGCCAGCCGAGCCCGTCGAGGATCACTCGAGTGTGCGCCTCGGTGCTGCGCTCCCGGTCGGTGTCCTCGATCCGGAGGACGAGCGTGCCGCCGGTGTGCCGGGCGAAGAGCCAGTTGAAGAGGGCGGTGCGGGCGCCGCCGACGTGGAGGTACCCGGTGGGCGACGGTGCGAAGCGGACGCGAGGCGTGGTCATGTGGGTCGACGGAGCGGGAGGGATTCGAACCCTCGATAGGGGTTGACCCCCTATGCCGGTTTAGCAAACCGGTGCCTTCAGCCACTCGGCCACCACTCCCGGAGCGG
>DATEIR010000057.1:0-10615 GCA_035278885.1 Gemmatimonadales bacterium
CATCGCTCCCGGGCGCTTCGTCTGTCAGGGTGTGATGGGACCCTCCGCGCCAGCCACTACTGCTTGCGCGCTCTGGGCGCGGCCGCCTTGGCCAGCGCTACCGCCACCGGCTGGGCCCAGGACAGGGGGCGCTGCTGGAGCTGGTCGATCACCAGGAAGACGTCGTTTTTCCCCGTCTTCACGTAGACGCGCACGCCGCGCTGGGCCTTCTCGCAGGAGTCTACGAAGGCCAGGTCGCCGAGGCCGCGCAGCGCCTCACGGGTGCAGCCTGCCTGCGGGGTGCGCGCGTGATAGAACTCGGTGTGGCTCCCGAGCGATCCGGGCGGAATGAGGACGACGCCGACCTGAGGGAGATCCTTGGCCGGGTCACCACCCATGCCCCCCCAGAGGCAGGTCGATCCGCCGAAGGCTCCCTGTCCGATGTCGATCCCCTCGCCAGGGCCGTAGTCCAGGCCGGTGGCGGTATCGAGCTCGTGGTCCAGGAGGAGAGGGCACGCGGGGTTTGTGGGCGGGCCGGATTGGTTTCCCTGGGCGACGAGGACCGGGGACAGCGCGACGGAAAGCAGGACGGTGAGGGTCATGGACCGAAGTGGTGGCGTCATATGGGTGCTCCGATCGAGGGGTTCCAGCAGCAGGTGAACGTGTTTTCTTGTGATGAGGTCCGCGTCGCGTGGCCGCCCGGGCTGGCCGCGCGCCCACGATAGCCGGAGACCGACATGTCGCACCAGGAATCGCCGCGCGCCTGCTATCTCGAGGATCTCGCCGTCGGCGAGCGATACGCCGGCGGCACCGCCCCGGTCGATGCGGCCGGGATCAAGGCGTTCGCTGCTGCCTTCGATCCGCAGCCGTTCCATCTGGACGAGGACGCGGCCAGGAGCAGCATCTTCGGCCGACTGGTCGCGTCGGGCTGGCACACCATGGCCCTGACCATGCGGATGCTCGTCGACGGCGAGCTCCGGTCGCTCCGGGGCCTCGTGGGCCTCGGCGCGGACGAGCTGCGATGGCCAAGGCCGGTCTTTCCCGGCGACGTGCTCTGCGTCGAATGGGAGGTGCTGGAGGTACGCCCCTCCTCGACCAAACCCGACCGCGGCATCGCCCGGCTCGGGGTCACGACGCGGAACCAGCATGGCGAGGTCGTGCTGTCGCTGGTCACCACCATTCTGTTGCCTCGGCGGCCGGCCGGGGTCTAGGGCGCGCGCGCCCTCGACGATCCGCTCCGAGCCGTGGCCCCAACCCCACGGCTCGGCTGGTGGCTTCTTCCGGTCGGGTACGACTCAGCGCGGCCGGTAGCGAATCGTCAGGGTCGGATCGGTGTCCTCCCCGCTCACGCCGGCGAAGGTCGTGAGATATCCATCTACGTCCGCCCAGCGGACCCGGAAGTGGCTTCGGGAACGTCCCGCCACAAGGTCGCCCAGAACCGCGTCGTTCACATCCAGGCTGCGAGCGCCGGGATCGGCCGAGACCGAGATCGGCCCCAGGTTTTCCTGCAGCACCGTCATGCCGCTGTACAGGTCACGTTCGAACGGCAATGCATAGTCCACCCAGTCCAGCAGGACGCGGCCTCCCGCGTTGAAGAATGCCGGGTTGCCGTCGGTCTGATGCAGGGTCAGGGTCGCGCCGACGACCGACACGTCCTTCAGCAGCGCCGGCAGGGTGAACGAGCACACCCCCGCCGATTCGTTTATCGACTCGGCCCCCGTCCTCAGCGGGCCGACCGTCTCCGAGCTGCTCCCCCCGCCAATGGCCGCCGTACCGCAGCCGTTCTGATCGCCGCGGACGACCAGGCTGCGCGGCTCGGCATCGCGCAGGTCGGCGGCCACCACGATGTACGCGCTCACCGACTGCGCGGCCTTGTCGATATCGAACCCGACGGTGCTCGCCGACGTCGTCTCACCAGCCGCGAGCGGGCTGGCGTACCGTTCCCAGCGGTAGCAATCGGAGCTCTTCGTCGAACAGGCGGCGAAATCGTTGAAGAAGTTGGCGGGCGGATTGCTCCAGTCGCCATTGGGTGTCGCCGCGCCGCCCGGAAGTCCGAGCGCGGCTGAGGTGAAGGGGAATACGAGGATGCCGTCGATCCCGGCCGGCGGCTTGGGGAACGTCGCAGGGGTCAGCAGGTCCGAGAACCGCAGCCGGTTCTCGATCGCCAGCTGAAGGGTGCAGCGCTTCCGCTTGGTGTTGTTGGGAACGGCACTGAACGCGCAATCCCCGGCGTGGAGCTGAATGACATCGCCGCCAACCAGCGAGAGCGACGGTCCGGTTCCGGCCTCCGAGGCATGACCGGAGACGCGGGGTGGAGACACCACGACCTTGCCGGTCGCCACGTCGATGGTGAGCTGAAACGCGGCCCGGCCGAGATCCTGAGGGTCATTCGAAGACCCTGGATCGGTCATCGGGCCGTCGGCGGAGCAGGCGAGCAGGGTGCTCAGAAGCGCGACGAGTGTCCCAGGGGCGCGCAGGCGCGGGGGGCGGATTCGCATGAGTCGGTTCCGGGGTAATGGGTGGTCGGCACACGCCTTGGTTGCGGCCCAAGGGGACGGCCCGCCGCAGGCAGGAAGGCCTTATTACGGTACGCCCGGTGGGGCGCCGAACACCCTCATCCCAAGTTCGCTAGATTTCTCCCGTGACCCATACCGATCCCAAGACGCTGTCCGACGCGTCCCCCCGCGAAGCACCGCGGAAGGACTTCCTCCGCGAGAAGGTGGCCGCCGACGCCGCCACCGGCCGGTTCGGCCGGCCCATCCACACCCGGTTTCCGCCCGAGCCCAACGGATATCTGCACATCGGGCACGCCAAGTCCATCTGCCTCAACTTCGGCATCGCCGCCGAGTTCGCCGGCCGCTGCAACCTGCGGTTCGACGACACCAATCCGACCACCGAGGACGTCCGGTACGTCGAGGCCATCCGGAACGACGTCCGCTGGCTCGGGTTCGAGTGGACCGAGGAGCGCTTCGCCAGCGACTACTTCGAGCGGCTGTACGAGATCGCCGAGCGGATGGTCCGGGAAGGGAAGGCGTACGTCGATTCCCAGACCGAGGAAGCGATCCGGGAGGGCCGCGGCACCGTGACCAACCCCGGCACGCCCAGCCCGTTCCGTGGCCGTCCGGCCGAAGAGAATCTCGACCTCCTGCGGCGGATGCGCGCCGGCGAGTTTCCCGACGGCGCCCACGTGCTCCGGGCGCGGATCGACATGGCGCACTCCAACATGCTGATGCGGGATCCACTGCTGCTCCGGATCCGGCACGCCGCCCATTACCGCCGTGGCACCGACTGGTGCGTATATCCGCTCTACGACTTCGCCCACGGGCTGTCCGACGCGTTCGAGGGCATTACCCACTCGCTCTGCACCCTCGAGTTCAAGGACAACCGCGAGCTCTACGACTGGCTGGTGCGGGAGGCGGGCTTCGACCGACCGCCGGAACAGACCGAGTTCGCGCGGCTGGAGCTGGACTACACCGTCCTGAGCAAGCGGAAGCTTCTCAAGCTGGTGAACGACGGGCACGTGACCGGATGGGACGATCCTCGCATGCCGACCCTGGCGGGTCTCCGCCGGCGAGGGGTGACGCCCGAGGCGATCCGGGCCTTCGCCGACAAGATCGGGGTTGCCCGGTCCGATGCCCGAATCGAGCTCGCCACCTTCGAGTACGCCGTCCGCGACGACCTCAACATGCGGGTCCCCCGCGTCATGGCGGTGACCCGGCCGCTCAAGCTGGTGCTCACGAACTATCCCGCGGACCGGACCGAGACCTTCGACGCGCCGCTCTACCCGCACGACGTTCCCAAGACCGGCTCGCGCCCGGTACCGTTCGGCCGAGAGCTGTGGATCGAGCGGGACGATTTCATGGAGGACGCGCCGAAGAAGTTCTACCGGCTCAGCCCGGGGCGCGAGGTGCGGCTGCGCTACGGCTACCTGGTGACCTGCACCGGCGTCGTGAAGGATGCCTCGGGCGAGGTCGTGGAGGTGCACGCCACCTACGATCCGGCGACCCGCGGCGGGGACGCACCGGACGGCCGCCGGGTCCAGGGAACCATTCACTGGGTCTCGGCCCAGCACGCGGACGACTGCGAGCTCCGCCTGTACGACCGCCTGTTCGCCGTGCCCGACCCCGACGCCCTGCCGGAAGGCCGCGACTTCATCTCGGCGCTCAATCCGCAGTCCCTGGTCACGGTGCGGGGAAAGGTCGAGCCCAGTGTCGCGGCGGATCCGGCTGGAACGGCCTACCAGTTCGAGCGGGTGGGCTACTTCCTCAGCGATCCGGTTGATAGTCGCGAAGGGGCGCTGGTATTCAACCGCACCGTGGGCCTGCGTGATTCCTGGGCCAAGGTCAAGGACAAATAGCCAGAAATGAGCTGCCCGCCGCCCCACCATGTGGCGAGGCGGCGGGCAGGACGAAGGAGCCTCAGTACCCGGGGTTCTGCGTCAGCCCCGGCGCCGCGGTCCGCTCGGCCTGCGGAATCGGCCAGAGGGTCTGGAACTCCGGAATCCCCAGCACCGTGGTCGCGGTTCCGAGCCGAACCAGGTCGGGCCAGCGGTCTCCCTCCATCGCCAGCTCCACCCGCCGCTCGTGGTCGATCGCCGCCAGCACCTCGGCCTGGGTCGTGACGTCGACGCCCAGAACGTGGGGCGCGAGTCCGGCTCGTACCCGGATCGGATTGTAGGTCTCCACCGCGCCGGCCAGGTCGTTCCCCCGGGCCTGCGCCTCCGCCTTGATCAGGAGCACCTCGGCGAAGCGGATGGCGTGGATGTCCTCGCCCCCGATCGTGGTGGGCCACTTGGAGCCCGAGAGCGCCCCGTCCTCGGTGGGAGTGACGGACCAGGCCAGCCGTGCGTCGCCCGGCTCGTAGCTGTCCACCAGCTCCTGCGTGGGCGCGACTTCGCCCCGGCCGTCGAAGTCCTCGGACGTGTAGTAGAACCCTTCCAGGTTGAACTGCACCGGGGTGAAGATCACCTTGAAAATATCTTCCGGAGTGTCCTTTCCGTCGGGGTCGAACAGGTCACTGTATTGCGCGGCCAGGCTGTACCCCTGGTCGATGACGGCGTCGGCCTCGGCGAGCGCGGTGGCATAGTCCGCCTGATAGAGGGCGACCCGCGCCCGCAGCGCGTGCACCGCGCCGACGGTGGCCTGGGTGGTCGGCTCGGTGTTCGTGATCTGGCCGGCGGCGTCGGTCAGATCGGAGATGATCTGGGTGTACACGTCGGCCACCGGGGCGCGGACCGCACCCGCCGCCTCGTCCGGACTGGTGACGGGCGTCAGCCGGATCGGCACCCCGCCCCACAGCTTCACCAGGTTGTGATAGTGGAGCGCCCGGAGGAAGTGCGCCTCGCCCAGAATCTCGTTCTTCTCGGTTTCCTCCAGATCGGTGAGCGGCGGAACCTTGAGCAGGATCTGGTTGGTCCGATTGATCCCGTCATAGATGGAATTCCAGATCTCGTCGACCGAGGAGTTATCCGACCGAAGCTGGTTGTTGTCGGCCGAGAGAAACGCGGTGAGCGTGCCGACATGCTCCACATTGTCGGTCAGCAGGTCACCGAAGATGACGAAGTCCCGGTCGTAGTACGGCTCGAGCTGGAGCGCGTTGTAGGCGCCGATCAGCGCCGTGCGGGCGCCCTCGGCGCTGATGATCGCCTGGTCGTCGGGGACCGCATCGACCGGGGTCTCGTCCAGCAGGGAATTGCAGCCGGCCAGTGATCCCACCAGCGCGACGGCAAGGGCGAAACGGAATCGCATCGCGAGTCTCCGTGGAGTCATCATGGTCGGTTACCAGCCGGCCTGGATCCCGAAGGTCCAGGTCCGCGGCTGAGGATAGGCGTAGAAGTCGGTGCCCAGCCCGATCTCGGAGCTGGTGGCCAGGCTGCCGCTGTCGACGTTGTTGGCGCCGTTGCTGTTCACGTCCGGGGAGTACCCGGTGTAGTCCGTGACGGTGAACAGGTTGCGCACGGAGACGTAGAACCGGGCCGAGGCGAACCCGAGCCCGCCCGCCACCTTCTCCGGCAGGCGATACCCCAGGGTCAGGTCCTGCAGCCGCCAGTAGGACCCGTCTTCGACGTACCGGTCGGAGATGATGTCCGCGCCCGAAGCGCAGTCGTAGCTGGCTCGGGGGACGTCGGTGATGTCGCCCGGCTTCTGCCAGCGCTGCAGCACGCTGGTGAACTGGTTGTCGAAGGAGCAGCCGCCGTTGTCGGCGAAGATCCGCATGGCGTTGAAGATCTCCGCGCCCTGGCTGATGACCAGGAAGCCGGTCAGGTCGAACCCCTTGTAGTTCATCGTGCTGGTGAAGCCGCCGGTCCAGTCGGGCCAGGGCGAGCCCACGATGGTCTGGTCGCTCTCGGTAATCGCGCCGTCGTGGTTCCGGTCCTCGAAGATGGCATCGCCGGTGGCCGGGTCGACCCCGGTGAAGTGCAGGGTGTAGAACGCGCCGAGCGGCTCGCCGACCGCCACCCGGTTGATGTCGCGGATCCCCTCATTGAACGGCTGATCGTTGAACAGGGTCGTGACCCGATTGATGTTCCGCGCCACGTTGAGAGTGGTGGTCCAGCGGAACCCGTCCGTCTTGCGGGAATCGATGTTGACGGTGGTCAGGCCAAGCTCCCACCCCTTGTTGAGCACGCCGCCGACGTTGTCGAACACGGTGGCGAACCCGGACGTCCCCGAGATCGGCCGCTCCAGCAGCAGGTCATCGGTGCGCTTGTCGTAGTAGTCCGCCGAGATGCTGATGCGGCCCTTGGCCAGCGCCATGTCGGTGCCGATGTCGAACTGCTTGGTCGTTTCCCACTTGAGGTCGGGGTTGGCCAGGTTCGACGGCGCGCTGCCCGGCGTGTCGCCGTAGTTCCCGTCCGAGACCAAACCCTGGAACGGAAAGTCCGAGATGGCCTGGTTGCCGGTGAGGCCGTAGCTCGCCCGGACCTTGAGGAAGTCGAAGAAGCTGTCCTTGAGAAAGTCCTCCTCGCTCAGCACCCAGGCCGCCGAGGCAGAGGGGAAGAAGCCCCACCGGTTGTTGGGGCCGAACCGGGAGGAGCCATCGGTGCGGACGCTGCCGCCGAAGATGTACTTCCGATCCAGCGTGTAGTTGGCCCGGGCGAAGAAGCTCACCAGGTTGTTGCGCGAGTTGGTGCCGTCGTAATCGCTGATGACCGCCGCGTTGCTCACCTGGGTCAGCTCGTCGTTCGGGAAGCCGTCGCCCCGGATGAAGTTGAGCTCGGTCCGGGTGAGCTCGACGCTCGCGCCGCCGGTCGCCTCCAGCTCGTTCCGCGTACCCATGCGGGGCACGAAGGTGAGGAAGTTGTCGAACACGTAGCGGTTGGAGGCCGAATAGCCGTTCTTGGCGCTCCCGCCGAGGCCGGCGCCCTCGGAGCCGTTGACCTGGCGCGAGAGGAACTGGTCTTCCTTGAGGTCGACCAGGTTGAGCCCGACTCGGCCGGTGTACTGCAGCTCCGGCACGATCTTGAAGCGCGCCTCGACATTTCCGATGACGTTCTCGGAGCGGGCCCGCACCGGGTTGAACTCGGCCAGCGCCACCGGATTGGGGTAGACCAGGTCGGCGTCGTCGGGACCGGCGAAATCGCCGTTGTCGAGCCGCACCGGGGTGGAAGGGGATTCGCCGAAGGCATTGGTGACGATCCCTTCCAGGCTGCCGTCGCCCTCCAGCCGGTCGATGTGCTCGCCGCTCAGGGCCAGCGAGGTGCTGAGCGAGAGCCGGCTGTTGGGGTCGAAGTCGAGATTGATCCGCCCGCCGATTCTGCGGTAGCCCGAAGGAATCACGATGCCGCTCTGGTCGAACAGGGTCCCGGCCAGCCGGTAACGCAGCCGCTCGTCGCCGCCGCTCACCGCCAGCTCGGCGCTGCCCACCGGGGCCGTCCGCAGTACCGCGCTCTGCCAATCTTCGTTGATGTTGGAGCCCGTGCCCGGAATCCCGGCGTCGTCCGGGTCGTAGCCGTCGTTGACGGCGCTTTCCCGGAAAAACTCCTGATACTCCGGCCCGGTCAGCAGGCCGACGCGCTTCGAGGCCGACTGGCTACCGATGTAGCTGTTGAAGGTGACGCTGGTCTTACCCTCGGCGGCGCCCCGTTTGGTGGTGATGACCACCACGCCGTTCGACCCGCGGGAGCCGTAGATGGCGGTGGCCGCGGCGTCTTTCAGGATGTCGACGTGGTCGATGTCGTCGGGGCTGAGTCCGCTGATGGCCGCCGGGGTCTGGCCGCCCAAGCCGAGCTGGGAGATGTCGCCGGCCACGATGGGGACGCCGTCGACCACGTACAGCGGGTCGCTGTTGGCCGAGATCGAGGCCTGGCCACGGACCCGGACGCTCATCCCATTGCCCGGATTGCCGGAGTTCTGGATCACGTTGACGCCCGGGGCCTTGCCCTGCAGGGCCCCGTCGATGCTGGCGATCGGCTGGTTGGCGATCTGGTCGGAGCCGACCGAGGCGACCGCGGTGCTGAGCTCGCTCCGGACGGTGCTGCCGTACCCGACCGAGACGATCTCCTCCAGCTGGGCCACGCCGGCGGTCATGACGAAGTCCGCCGTCGTCTCGCCGCCGTCCGACACCGTCACCGACTGCTCCGCCGGGGAGTAGCCGATCAGCTGGACCCGGACCGTGACGTCGCCGGCCGAAACGCCGGTGATGCGGTACTGGCCGCTCGGGTTGGTCTGGGCCTGGAGGCCGGTGCCGACGACCGTGACCGTCGCTCCCTCGAGAGGCGAAGCGGTGGCGGAGTCGGTGACCGTCCCCCGAAGGGTGCCGCTCTGGGCCAGCAGGGTCGCGTCGGGCACGAGCGACGCGGCGACCGCCAATAGCGCGGTCAGGACACACCAGGTTCGATTCATTGCACTCCCTCCAGAAGGGATCGATCGCACTACCGGGACGACAGGGTGACTTTACCGCTCTTCAGATCGTAGGTACTACCGGGGGACAGGATGTGCATGCGCAGGTCGGTGACCCCGAACATCCCGTCGGGCAGACGCCTGATATGCGCCTTCCGGGGGTCGTAGACGATCACCTCGCTCAGGCCCAGCACCGTCCAGCGCCCGTCAGGGGCGACCTCGATCGCGGTGCTCTCGTCGATCCCGACGCCCACCAGGCTGGGCCGCTCCAGGATCGCGCTGAGCAGCCGGTTGTGCCGCTCCCGCTTGATGAAGTGCTGGTCGACGACCGCGCCGGACAGAAAGCCCAGGCCCGGGATCACCTGGATGCGGCGCTGCGCGATGGCGGGAAAATCGTCGCCGTAGTAGCCGGTCGTGTCGCCGGGTGGGGTCTGGTTGCCGGTGATCATCGAATCGGACATGATCGCGGCGCCGGCCGACGTCCCGCCCACCACCGCGCCGGCGCGGTACCGGGCCTGAATGGCCCGCAGCGAGGCCGTGCCGCCCAGCGCGTCGGTGAGGTGAAGCTGGTCGCCGCCGCCGAACCAGATCCCGGTGGCGGAGTCGAGCTGGTGGACCATGGCGGGATCGTTGGCCTGGTCGCGGTTCACCTGGTAGACGAAGGCGTCCACCCCGTAGCCGGTGAACTCCTGCTTGAGCTCGGCGCCGGCCTCGGCCGCGTCCTCGCTGGCCGTGGGGATGAGCGCCACGCGGGCGCGGCCGGGGCCGCCGGCCAGCTCGACGAAGCGGTGCATCAGCGGCTCGTCGCGGCTGCCGCCGCCGACGATGATGAGCGTTCCCTTGGGGCGATCCGCCGACGGCGCGGCCGAGGGAGCGGCGGAGGCGGCGAGCAGACCGAGCAGAGGGATCGTGGCGAGAACGGCGAGGGAGCGAGGCGATGAGTGATGGCGTTGGATCATGAATTGGGGCGTCGGTTAGGAGAGAGAAGGGGCACCCAGCCCAGCCGCTGGGAGACCCGGACGGCGGCCTCTCGAACGGCCCGGGCCAGCGACGGAATGCGTGCCCCGGTGAACCGGCTGTCCGGGCCGCCGAGCGAGATCGCGGCCACCACCCGGCCGTCGTGGATGCGGACCGGTGCGCCGATGGCGACGTACCCGTCCTCCAGCTCGCCGATCGCGGTGGAGTAGCCCTGGCGGAGCACCCGTCGCAGCTCCGCGCTCAGCCGGGTGGTCGACCGGATGGTGCTGGGGGTCAGGCCCCGGAGTCGCCCGCCGGTTCCCGATGCCAGCCGTCGGACCACGTCGGGGTCGGTCTCCTGCAGCGCCGCCAGCAGCACCTTGCCCGTCGACGTGGCATGGGCCGGCCAGCGGGTCCCGACACTCGGCGAGGTGCCGATCAGATGCCCGCCCTGGACCTCGTCCAGGATCAGCGTCTCGGCGCCGGCCAGAATCTCGACGCTGGAGGTCTCGCCGGTGTCCCGGGTGAGCTCCTCCAGGACCGGTCGAGCCGCCGCGGCCACGCTGTTGGCGCGTTGCGCCCGCGCTCCCAGCTCGATCGCGGCCGGCCCGAGACGGAAGGTGCCCGGGGCGCCCGACCGGGTCACCAGTCCGCCGTCTTCGAGGGCCCCGAGCAGCCGGAAGGCGGTCGGCTTGCTGAGGCGGAGCTCGCGGGACAGGTCGGCAAGCGTCCACTCGGGACGGGTGTCGGTGAAGGCCCGGGCGATGCGAAGTGCGCGGGCCACCGCCAGCGTGCCGGCAGTCTGCCGTGCACCCGCTGTTGTGGAATGTCGTTTCACG
>DATEIR010000058.1:0-8378 GCA_035278885.1 Gemmatimonadales bacterium
AAGCGCGGGATGACGGGCGGCGAGATCGTGGTGCGCGGCTCGGCGGGCCCCGGGGCCGGGTCGGGCCTCCGTCGCGGGCTCATCGCCGTCGAAGGCGACGCGGCCGAGGCCGCGGGCCGCGCGATGCTGGCCGGGTCGATCGTGGTGTTCGGCGCCGTCGGTGCCGAGCCGGGGCTCTGGTCCAAGCGCGGCTCCGTCGTGGCGCTCGGCAAGGTGACGCCGCCCGCCACCTATCGCTACGCCTGCACCTATCGGCCGTCGTATCTGCCGGTGACGCTGCGCTACTTGAAGCGCCGGTACGGGTGTCCGGTGATTCCGGACCATCTGTCCGGCCTGTATCGGCGGTACAGCGGCGACCTCGCCGAGCTGGGCGCCGGGGAGATACTGGAATGGACACCGTGACGACCGCGCTGGGCATGAACGAGCTGGCCTCCGAGATCGCCGACCGGCTGGCCGAGCAGGAGGACCGCTACCGGGTTCGGCTCACCACGCTGGGGAGCGGCGCGCGGGTGATCGACGCCGGCGTGGAGGCCGCGGGCGGGCTCGATGCCGGCCTGGCCCTGGCGCAGATCTGCATGGGCGGCCTCGGCAACGTCGTCTACACCCCGCTCAGCATCGGGGGGCAGACCCGGCCCGGCGTCACCGTGTGGACCGATCACCCCGCGGTCTCCTGCATGGCGTCGCAGTACGCGGGCTGGGCCATCTCGGTGGGCAAGTATTTCGCGATGGGCTCCGGGCCGCTCCGGGCCCACGCCCGGGTCGAGCACGAGCTGTACGAGAAGCTGAGCTACGAGGAGGAGGCGGGACGCGGCATTCTGGTGCTGGAGACCCGCACCCTCCCCGCCGACGAGGTCGCCGAGTACGTGGCCCAGAAGGCGCGGCTCAGGGCGTCGGCGCTCACCTTCGTCGTCGCACCGACGGCGAGCCTCGCGGGCGGGGTGCAGATCTCGGCCCGGATCATCGAGACCGGCCTGCACAAGATGGAGACGCTGGGCTTCGACGTTCGCCGCGTGGTGAGCGCCATGGGCATGGCGCCGATTCCGCCGGTGGCCAAGAACGACCTTCGGGGCATCGGGCGCACCAACGACTGCATCCTCTACGGTGGTCAGGCCCACTATACCATCCGGGCCGACGATCAGGAGCTGGCGGCGCTGGCGGAGAAGGTCCCGGCCTCCGCGTCGCGCGACTACGGCACCCCGTTCTACGACATCTTCCAGCGGTACGAAGGGGATTTCTACAAGATCGATCCCCTGCTCTTCAGCCCGGCGGAAGTGTGGCTGACCAGCGCCGAATCGGGGCGCACCTACCACGCCGGCCGGCTCAACCCCGACGTGCTCGACGCGAGTCTCTACCCAGCCCCGTAAGTCCGTCCCCCATTCCGGAGGAATATCCATGCGGCGTGTCCAGAGCTGGTGGCTGATCCCGTCCCTCGCGCTCGGCGCGGCCTGCAGCAAGCCCGCCGAGAAGGCCCCCGAGATGCCGGCCGACACCGCGCCGGCGCCCGAGGCGGCGGCGCCGACGAGCGGGCCCAAGGCGATCGTCACCGTCCTCTACAACACCCCCAAGGACACGGCGAAGTTCGAGAAGTACTACCGGGAGAAGCATCTGCCCCTGGTGGCCGCCAACCAGGACCAGATCGGCTTCGTGAAGGCCGACCTCACCCGGTTCCAGGCCGCGCTCGACGGCTCCAAGCCCGCCTTCTACCGGCAGGCGGAGCTCTACTTCAACTCGATGGACGACTTGAAGAAGGGCACCGCCACCGACGGCTTCAAGAAGGTGGCGGACGATCTCAAGAACTTCGCCGACGGCGGTCTGGTGGGCATGATCGCGGTGGAGACCAACGAGCCCGCCACCGTCGGCAGCGACGAGCCGATGGCGATCGTGACGGTGATCTACAAGGAGCCCAAGGATACGGCCAAGTTCGAGAAGTACTATGCCGACAATCATCTGCCGCTGGTCACGGCCCAGCAGGCGGAGATCGGCTTCGTGAAGGCGGACCTTACCCGCTTCACCTCCAACCTCGACGGCTCGGCGCCGGCGTTCTACCGCCAGGCGGAGCTCTACTTCAAGTCGATGGCCGATCTCAAGAAGGGCGTCGCCACCCCGGGCTTCAAGAAGGTGGCCGACGACCTCAAGAACTTCGCCGACGGCGGCCTGGTGGGCATGACCGCGGTCGAAACCAAGTAGCGTGTGCACGCCGTCATCCTCGCGTCGCGGGAGGGGTGGCACACCCAGGAGCTGACCCGGGCGCTGACCGCCCGCGGCCACTCCTGGGATCTGGTGCCCTACGAGGGATTGACGGCGTCGCTGGGCGGCCGCCCCGGCCTGAGGAGCGGGGCGGCCGAGCTCGACCGGGCGGACGTCGTGCTGCCCCGCATCATTCCCGCGGGCTCCCTGGAACAGATCGTCTTCCGCATGGACGCCCTCCACCGGCTGTCGGAGCGCGGCGTGCGCGTGGTGAACGCCGCGCGCGCGATCGAGCGCACCGTGGACAAGTTCTGGACCTCGGCGCTGCTGGAGCAGTGCGGCCTCCCCACCCCGGAGACGATCGTCTGCGAGCGCCCGGAGGAGGCGATGGCGGCCTTTCGCGCGCTGGGCGACGTGATCGTCAAGCCGCTCTTCGGGTCCATGGGCCTCGGTATGGTGCGGGTGGCGGACGAGGAGATGGCCTACCGGGTGGCGCAGACCATCGAGACGATCCGGGGCGTGTTCTACCTTCAGCGGACCATCGAGCACGAGGGACGGGACGTGCGGGTATTCGTGCTGGGCGGGCGGGTCCTGGCGGCCATCGAGCGCAGGGCGCACGGTTGGCGCACCAACATCGCCAGGGGCGCCGTCGGGCGGCCCATCTCGCTGCCGGAGGAGTGGGCGGCGATGGCGCTTCGGGCCGCGGCGGCGGTCGGCGCCGAGTACGCCGGGGTGGATCTGCTCCCGGCGAGGGATGGTGCGGTCTACGTTCTCGAGGTGAACGGCGTGCCCGGGTGGGAAGGGCTGCAGCAGGCCACCGGCATCGACGTGGCCGGGGCCCTGGTGGACCATCTCGCCACCCCCGCCCGGTGACCGGCGAGGACGTGGCCGCGGCGGCGCAGCTCGCCTGCCTGCTGGAGGTGAGTGCGGCCAAGCCGGGGAACGTCTCGCCGGAACGGCACTTTCACGACACCTCCTACGATGACTTCCTGGCCAGCGCGGTGGCGATCGCCCCGGCGATGGCACTGGCCGGCGAGCGCGCGCTGGGTGCGACGATCCGGTCGGCGGTCGAGCGCACCGCACGGTGGTCCGCCCGCAATACCAACCTGGGCATCGTCCTGCTCCTGGCGCCGCTGGCGCGGGCGGCCTGTCGGGGCGGCGGGAGCCTGCGAGAGAGTGTCCAGCGGGTGCTCGGAGAAACCACGATCGCGGACGCGGCGGATGTCTACCAGGCGATCCGTCTCGCCCGCCCCGGCGGTCTGGGCAGCGCGAGCCGAGAGGATGTGGCCGGCGCGCCCAGCGTCACGCTGACCGAAGCGATGGGCCTCGCGGCCGAGCGGGACAGCGTCGCCCGGGAGTACGTCACCGGGTTCGCCGCGACGTTCGAGATCGGCGCGCCGGCCCTGCGCGAGGCCCGTCGCCGAGGGCTCCGCTGGTCCGACTCGGCGGTGTACGCCTTCCTCGCGCTGCTGGCGGCCATGCCCGATACCCTGATTGCCCGGAAGCTCGGCCGGGAGGAGGCGGAGCGAATCTCCCGCCGGGCGGCGGAGGTGCGGAGGGGCGGACCTCGGGAGCTGGCGGCGTTCGACGCCGAGCTGCGCGACGCACGCAACACCCGGAACCCCGGCACCACCGCCGACCTCACCTGCGCGGCGCTGTTCGCCGTTATACTAGAGGATGGCTGGAACCGCTGATCGGAGAGAACCCGTGCCGAGCCGCTTTCGCGTCGAGGTGAGCAAGGATTACCTGGTATTCGCCTCGGCCCACTTCATCACCTTCCGCGGCCATCAGTGTGAGTCGCTGCACGGGCACAACTACCGGGTCGGCGTGGCGGTGGAAGGCACCATCGACCCCGAGACGTACTTCGTGCTCGACTTCAGCGTCCTCAAGCAGATCACCCGGACGCTGGTGGACCGGATCGATCACAAGGTGCTCCTGCCGACCCAGAACCCCAAGCTCGCCTTTCGTGACGAGGGCGATCGCCTCGCGGTGGACTACTTCGGCCAGCCGGCCTACGTCTTTCCCCGCACCGATTGCGCCCTCCTCCCGATCCAGAACAGCACCGCCGAGATGCTGGCGCAGCACATAGGCACCCAGGTGCGCGACGAGCTGCACGCCCGGGGGTATCGGCACCTGACGCTGCTGGAGCTGGAGGTCGAAGAAAACTACGGGCAGGCCGCCACCTACCGCGAGGCGTTGGCGTCGGACTGAGGATCCGCCTCCAGGCCGCCGAGATCCGCCGCGCCGATCTCCCCGGCGTGCAGCGCACTCGCCACCAGCGCCCCATCGCACCCCACATCGCGCATCCGCTCCAGATCGCGCCGGGTCCGCACACCGCCCCCCGCGAGGAGCTCGCCGGAGCCCACGGCACGCCGCAGCTGGGCCAGGAGCCGGAGATCCACTCCGCCTCCAGTGCCCACGCGACCCAGATCGAGCAGCAGGACCGAGCCCGCGCCGGCCTCGATCGCCCGGAGGGCCAGCGCCTCCGCGTCGGACGGGGCGAGCGCCTGCTGGCCGGCCTGCACGACCGGCCTTCCGTGACGGAGGTCGAGGCCGAACACCACGCGGTCCCCGCCCACGGCGGTCACGATGGCCGCCAGGTCGCCGACGCCGCGAAGGGTCTCGAGGCCGACGACGACCCGGGCGGCGCCGCGCCGGAGCAGTGCCCTCGCGGCGTCCGGCTCCGCCACCGCCCCGTCCACCAGCAGCACCCCCGCGAGGGAAGCCAGCTCTTCGATCAGGCGGAGCTGCGGCGCCTCACCCTGGATGGCGTCGAGATCGGCCAGATAACATTCCCGGGCGCCGATCCGCTCCCGGTAGCCCTGCACCAGCGCGCGAGGATCTCCCAGTGAGCGCGGCGCGAGCGCCGAGCGGACGGGTTTGTAGCGCTCCCGATCGCCCGCGCGGGCATGCACCGCGACACCGCGGGAAAGGTCGAGCACCGGAATGATCCGCATGCCGCATTCTACTCCCCACCCCGCGCCGCCGACCAGAGCGGCGGAGTCCGGTGGGCTGGTCGTGGTCAAGGTCGGCGGCGGACTCCTGGCCTCGCCCGGCGCGCTGGGCCACGTCTGCGATGCACTCGGGCGGCGCTCGCGCGACCGCTCGATGGTCGTCGTGCCGGGCGGCGGGCCCTTCGCCGACGCGGTACGGGATTTCGAGCGGCGCTATGGGCTGTCCGCCGATGCCGGCCACTGGATGGCCCTGCTCGCGATGGACCAGTACGCCCACGTCCTCTCGGAGCGCATGCGGGGTGCCCAGCTGGTCGAGGACGCCGGCGGTATCGGTGCGGCGCTCCGCGCGG
The DNA here is from genome assembly GCA_035278885.1 of Gemmatimonadales bacterium. Taxonomy (GTDB): domain Bacteria; phylum Gemmatimonadota; class Gemmatimonadetes; order Gemmatimonadales; family GWC2-71-9; genus CAVVWJ01. Next base: position 5,492 of record DATEIR010000058.1, read on the forward strand.
GACGCATGGCGATCCTGGCACCGTACCGGTGGCTGCGGAACGCCGACGTGCTGCCCCACGGGTGGGAGGCGACCAGCGACAGCGTCGCGGCGTTCGTGGCCGGCGCGCTGGACGCCTCGCGGCTGATCCTGGTGAAGCCGGCCGAAGGACTGGCCGAGCCGGTGGACCGTGCGTTCTCCGCGGTCGTCCCCGCGGGACTGCCGGTGACGATCGTGGGATGGGAGGAGCTGGAGGCGGCGCTCTCGCCTTGAGCTAGGCGGCGCCGCTGCCCCGCGCGCGGCGGCCCGCCGTGGGCGCGGCCGCCAGATACGCGGCGAAACGGTCGGCCGGAACCGGCCGGCTGAAATGATACCCCTGCAGCTCGTCGCAACCCTGTCGGCGGAGCACCGCGTGGTGCGCCGCGGTCTCGACGCCTTCGCCCACCACCCGAAGTCCCAGGGCATGGCCCATGGCGATGATCGCCGTGGTGATCGCCGCGTCGTCCGGATCACTGGTGATCTCCCGGACGAAGGTGCGGTCGATCTTCAGGGTGTCGAGCGGGAAGTGCTTGAGGTAGCTGAACGACGAGTAGCCGGTGCCGAAGTCGTCCACCGAGAGATGGAGTCCCATCGCGCGCAGGGCGTGCAGGACGTCCACGCCTTCTTTCTGGTAGTTCACCAGCACGCTCTCGGTGAGCTCGAGGCCGAGGTAGCGGGCCTCCAGTCCGGTGGCCTGCAGGATGCGGCCGACCGTCTCGGTCATGCCGCGGCGGAGCTGACGGCTGGAGAGGTTGACCACGACACGCACCGGTGGCAGCCCCTGCGCCTGCCACTCCCGGTTCTGCAGACAGGCCCGCTGGATGACCCATTCGCCGAGCGGCACGATGAGCCCGTTCTCCTCGGCCAGTGGCACGAACTCGGAGGGCAGCAGGAGGCCCAGCTCGGGGTGGCGCCAGCGGACCAGCGCCTCGGCCGCCACCGGCCGTCCGCTCCGCGCCTCGACGATCGGCTGATAGTGGACCTCGAACTCGGCCCGCTCCAGCGCGCGCCGCAGGGAGTGCTCCAGCGTGAGCCGCTGCAGCGCCGAGGCATTCATCGCCCGGGAATAGGCCTGGTAGCTGCCGCCGCCTTGCTCTTTCGCCTTGTACATCGCGGTGTCCGCGTGCATCAGCAGCATCTCGAGATCTTCGCCGTCGTACGGGTAGATGGCGATCCCGATGCTGGCGTTGACGAAGATCTCCCGCCCGTCGAGTCGGAACGGGTGAGCCAGGCTGGACAGAATGCGGCGGGCCAGCTTGGCGGCGTCCTCCGGGTCCGCCAGACCCGGCATGATGACGGTGAACTCATCGCCCCCGAGGCGGGCGACCTCCGGGTCGAGCGCGGCCGATGCGGGCCCGACCTCGTCCTCCCGCTCCCGGCACGACGCGCGCAGTCGACCGGCGACCTGCTGCAGCAGGTGATCGCCCGCCTCGTGGCCCAGCGTGTCGTTGATGCGGCTGAAGTGGTCCAGGTCGATGAACAGGGCGGCGACCAGGCGGCCGTGCCGGCCGGCGTCCTCCAGTGAGCGGGCCAGCCGATCCTTGTAGGAGAGCCGGTTGGGCAACCCGGTGAGGCTGTCCACGTACGCCAGGGTGCGCACCTGCTGCAGCATGCGCGCATTGGCCAGAGCGATCGCCACCTGGTCGGCCACCCGGCGGGCCTGTATGCGCGAGTCCTCGTCGGCCGGCCGCACCCCGCGGTCGCCGAGGGCGACGACTCCGACCAGCTGATGCTGATAGCGGAGCGGGAGCACACAGAAGGAGGCCGCCCCCATCGCTCCCAGCGGCGCGAGGTAGGCGGGCAGGCGATCCTCTTCGGTGCGCTGCACCAGCCGGACCTCCGGGCCCTCGAGGAGGTCCTGCACATCTTCCGCGTGCAGATCCACCCGGGCGTCGTGCCGGACGTTGGCGGCGTAGTCGATCGTCACCGCGGGAAGGGACTTGGCGCCTTCGGGAGCCAGGAGGATCACGCCGGCCACGTCGCACGGGTAGATGTCGGGCATCCGGCAGAGCAGCGTGCCCACGATCTCGTCGGCGTCGGTGGCGGCGAGCACCGCCCGATCGATCTCGGCGGCGGTGGAGAGCGCCTGGAATTGACGGTCGAGCCGGCCCGCCATGGCGTTGAACGACTCGGCCAGCTCCTCCAGCTCGTCGCCGCTCCGCACCGTGATCCGGCTGGCGAAGTCCCGCTCCGCGATCCGGCGAGTGCCCTGCTGCAGCGCCTGCAGGGGTACCAGGCTGCGGCGGATCTGGTCGTTGCTCACGATCAGCACCAGCACGCTCGCCAGCACCACGACGAGCAGGAACATGCGGGTGAAGCTCACCATCGGGCCGAGCACGTCCTCCCGCGACTGGCTCAGGACGAGGGTCCAGACCGGGCCCGAGAAGACCTCGTCGAGGTAAATCTCCTGGGTAGACGAGATGTACGGATCGGCTGATGCCGTCGCCGTCGTGCGGACGTCCAGCTCGGCATCGGGCTCCCAGCCGTCCTGCGCCGCGCTCGAAGCGAACAGCAGATGCCCCGAATCGTCCCGGATGGTGATCCGGGTCTCGCGCGAGGGCAGGCCGAGGTCGAGTGAGCCCCAGAGGAACTCCGGGCTGACTTCTCCGACCAGCGTCCCTTCCGATTCTCCGGCTCGCCCGACTCGGCGCAGCAGATAGACCCGGTGGCCGTCCCGTGCCGCGGGGCGGGTCATGAGCAGCGGGAGGCCCGCCGCGAGATCGGCCCGCCCGGCAGCGCTCAAGGGAGGGAGCTCGGTCATCCGGCCGAACACCGGGGTCCGCCGACCACTGTCGGTCACGAACTCGAGCGCGACGAAGCGGCGGCTCGCGAGGAGGTCGAGGCCGGTGCTCAGCAACCGGCTGGCGTCG
>DATEIR010000059.1:0-27906 GCA_035278885.1 Gemmatimonadales bacterium
GGCTCCGGCCCCGGCCGCCGCCCCCGCTGCGGCCCCGGCGGCCGCCCCGGGTCAGCCGTCCACGGCTGCTGCCGCCACGGCGCTGGCCAGCCACGCTGATCAGCTCAAGGCCATGGGGTTCATGGAGCTTGTCCCGCCCCGCAGTATGGAGCGGATTCAGCGGGAGATGGATGAGGCCAAACTGGACCAGAAGGATGCCGAGGCCGACGTCGCCGCCCGCCAGCAGCAGGAGGCCGAGGTGAAGGCGATGGTGGACGTCAAGAAGCAGGAGGTCTCCACCCTCGACGCTCGGAAGAAGCTCGCCGACAAGAGCAAGCAGGAAGTCGAAAAGACCTCGCTCGAGGCGGAGAAAAAGGACGCCGAGCGGTTCAAGGAGTTCCTGGAAAAGCGGGTGGCGCTGCACCGGGCCGAGAAGGAGTCGGCCAAGGCCGAGATCGCCCGGGCGCAGGCGACCCAGCAGGCGCTCGAGCTCGAGATGGAGCTGGCCCGCCGTCGCGGTGAGCGCCCCGGCATCACCGATCCGGCCGCCGCCCTCCGCTCCGACAACGTGGTGCACGAGCTCGAGCGCAAGCTGCTCGAGGCTCGGCGCGTCGCCGCCGACAAGGGGAAGGATGCCGCCGACAAGCAGGTGGACATCACCAAGCGCCGCCTGGATCTGTACACCGCGCAGGCCGCGGCCGGCGGGAACCGCTAGCCTTCGGCCGACTGTCGTACGGGCGCCCACCCGCGAGCCTCTCGCGTGGTGGGCGCCGCAGTTAGGGGGACTGGAGCAGGCGGGTCAGCGATTCCGCATCCCGCACGGCGTGACCATCGCGATCGTTGTTGAAGTAGACGTAGCCGTCGAGTCCGGAGCGGACGACACCACGGAGCCGGCCGGCCCACTCGCGGAGCACCTCGGGCTCGAAACCTCCTCCCGGCGCGCGGCCGGCGTGAAAGCGGAGGTAGACGAACGGGGCGGTGACCACCAGATCCGGAAAGACCGGCCCGCCGATCGGGATGCAGAGGGCCACGGCGCGCCGCCCGAGGATGTCGTAGACTTCCGCCTGATGCCAGCTCGGGTGCCGGAACTCCACCACCCAGCGATGGGTCGGATCGAGCCGGGCCACGAAGTCGTCGAGCCGGGGCAGGTCGAGCGGGAAAGTCGGCGGCAGCTGGAACAATACGGGCCCGCGCTTCTCGCCGAGCAGCACCACCCGGGCTTCCAGCTCCGCCAGGGCCGCGCCGCTGTCGCGAAGGCGGAGCGTGTGGGTGATGAAGCGGCTGGCCTTGATCGCGAACACGAATGCCGGGGGCACCGCCTCGCGCCACCGCTCCACCGTGGCCGGCTCGGGCATCCGATAGAAGGGGTTGTTGAGCTCGACCGTGGGGAAACGATCCGCGTACCAGGCGAGCTCCCGGCGCGCGGCGAGGCCGGCGGGGTAGAACACTCCCTTCCGCCAATGCGGGTAGACATACCCTGAGGTGCCGATCAGGAGTCTCGCCAAGGACTTGTCCTCTGGCCCGAATCCCTGAATCTTCCTCCGCTCAGCCGCCGCGGTGCGAGCCCGAGTCACCAGCCGAAAGGAATCCGTGAGCTCCCTCCTGCTGTTCAGCCGCAACTTCCTCAAGCATCCGCGGATGCTTGGCTCCGTCATTCCCAGCTCGCGCTTCCTGGTGAACCGGTTGCTCGGGCAGGTCGACTGGCCTCGGGCCCGGACCATCATCGAGTACGGGCCCGGCGTGGGAACGATCACGCGGCCCCTGCTGCGGCGACTCGGCCCCGACGGCCGCGTGGTGGCGATCGACACCAACCGCGACTTCGTGCGCCACCTGGGCCGCACCATCCGTGACCCGCGGCTGCACGTGGTGGAAGGCTCGGCGGCGGACGCGGCCGCCGTGCTGGCGGATCGGGGACTGGGCCGGGCGGACTACGTGATCTCCGGGATCCCCTATACCACGATGGATCCCGGCGTGCGCGACCGGATCCTGCGCACGACCCACGACGTGCTCCATCCGGACGGGGTGTTCCTGGTCTATCAGTTCACCCGCGCGGTGCAGCCGTTCCTGCACGAGGTCTTCGCCCAGGTGCAGGCCGAGTTCGAGCCCAGGAACATCATGCCCGCGCGGCTGTACTACTGCCGGCGCCACGCCGAGCGCCGCGGGGCGGGCCGCCAGCGCGAGCCCCGACCGCGGGCCCGCACCGGCTCCGAGCGCTGATCGTCTAGATCCCCCGCGCGCCGACACTCTCGCCCGCGCGGGCGGCCTGGCCGGCCTCTCCTCTCCACGCCGCGTCGATCGTGCGCCGGACCTCCGACAGCACGGACTCCTGTACCGGCAGTCCCTCCTCGCTCAGGTAGCGGATCACCGACTCCGGCACCAGGGTATTGAGCCGGGTCACCGCCCCCGCGTAGTCCCGCAGGTGCTGCTGCGCCAGCTCGGCGACCTCGCGCTCGCCCAGCCCGGCCGCGGTGGTGTAGAGCATGGCGTAGCTGATCGTGGCCAGGCTGAAGGCGGTGTAGTCGTCCCGCAGGTTCTTGGGGAGACCCTCGGTGCGGACCAGATCGATCACCCCTGCCGCGGCGCCCGCGACCGCCGCGCCGGCGCGCTTGACGCTCTCGGTGATGCCACCGGCCTTCCTGCGATCGGCCAGGGCCCGCAGGTCGGACAGGTGATGCTCCACCAGATGATGCACCTGGCGGACTTCGGCGCCGAGGTCAGGATAGTCCTTCAGATCGCTGATCTGCCCCTTGAGGGCCTTGGCGATATGATCCTCGAGCGAGATCATGTCGGTGATATAGCTGTTGATCGCGGTGTCCCGATCGCGTGCCACGTGAGCCTCCCGATTCTATAATGATGGTCGGTCGCGACGCCGCGCCCCGAGCGCGAGCCGCGTCCTCGACGAAACGGACAGCATGGACCCCGGGAGGAGGAGGGTGCTGTGGGGAAGATCACCGACGTAGCCGGAGCCCGCCTGCTCGGCGCGCACACCGTGGACAACGGCGGCATTCACATGGCCGCGCGCCGCGCCGCTGCCGCCGGAATGCGCGCCCTCCAGATCTTCACCGCCATACCCAAGTACTACGGCGACAAGAGCTCCATTCGGCCGGAGCGGGTGAGCCGGTTTCGCGAGACGCTGGCACAGGTGGGGATCGCCCCCGAGCACGTGCTGGTCCACGCGGCCTACGTGCTCAATACGGCCACGACCGACGAGGAGAAGTGGGGCCGCGCCAGCGCGGGACTGCGCAAGGAGCTGGAGCGGTCGACCGCGCTCGGCGTCGGTGCGGTGTGCTTCCACCCCGGCGCCGCCACCGGTGGTGATCGCACCGAAGCGATCGCCCGCGTGGCCCGCGCGATCACCTCGGCGCTGGAGGGGGTCAAGGGAACCACCAGGATCCTGGTGGAGAACACCGCCGGAGCGGGCCTGACCGTGGGTCGAACGGCCGAAGAGGTGGGCGCGATCCTGGCCGCCGTTCCGCCGGCACTGAGGCCGCGGACCGGGTACGGGCTCGACACCTGCCACCTGTACGCCTCTGGGCACGACATCACCCGGTCGCCGGCGGCGTTGAGTCAGGTGCTGGACGAGTTCGAATCGGCCGCGGGCGCCGCGCCCTCGTTCTTCCATCTCAACGACAGCGAGGGCGGACTGGGCTCCAACAAGGACCGGCACCTGCTCCTGGGCGAGGGGCGGATCGGGGCGGAGCCTTTCCGGTGGCTGCTCAGCGACCGGCGCAGCGCTGGCGTGCCGCTCATCCTGGAGACGCCCCAGCAGCATTACGAGATCGCCGAGGACGATCCTGCCCCCGATCCCTACGATGTCCAAATGATGGAGCTGCTCCGCTCGTTTCTGACACCGTCGTAATTGTGGACAGAGGCCGCCCTGGCCGGTGCCCGGATTTTGCTGTAGGCTCTTCCCCGAGCCATAACCGGGCCAATTTCACCACCTGGGGCGTCCCCTATTCCGGCCATTCCGCACGACCGCATCGCAGCCCGCGAGCTCGCGGCAACCGCCGTACGCCGGCCGTTCCTGGTCGCGCTGGCGCTCACGGTGCTGACCGCGGCCGTCCAGTGGACCCCGCCGGTACCGCTGCCTCCCTCGCCGCCGGTGCGCCCGCTCGCCGTGCTGCCCGCGGTCACCATGCCCCGGCCCTCTGGCCCGGTGGACAGTGCGGCCCTCGAGCGAGCCGTGGTCGCCCGCTTTCAGCACCATCCGCTGGCCCGCCTGCTCCTGCGCCGCACCCGCCAGCAGGCGATGGCCGACCGGATCGCGCGGGCGATCGTCAAGGAAGCCAACTACCTCGATGTCTCGCCCAGCCTTCTCACCGGAGTGCTGCTGACCGAGAACGCCCCGCTCGACGTGGACGCCCGCAGCAGCCAGGGGGCGCTGGGACTCATGCAGGTGATGGACTTCCACGCCGGGGAGTACGATTGCGACTCCAACGACCTGCTGCAGGTCGAGGCCAACATCTGCCACGGCGCGCGAGTGTTCGGCGAGTACCTCAAGCGCACCGGGGACGTGCGTCGCGCGCTGCTCCGCTACAACGGCTGCGTCGCGGGGACGGTGACGCCGCGCTGCGGGCGCTATCCCACCAAGGTGCTCCGCACCGCGCGGCTGGTCCGCCATCAGCTGCTGCTGTATCCACCCTACCGCCTCGCGCTCGACTCCACGACGAACTAGCCGGCAGAGCCGCCTGCTCCTTCGTGCGAACGGCCCCCAAAGGTGGGGGCCGTTCGGCATTCATGGGGGTCGAGCGCGGCGTCATCCGGCTCGGGGGCCTTCCTCGGTGGGGATGGTCGCGGAGCGGGGCTCACCCGTGCTCGGGTCGGCATGGCCGTTATCGGCCTCTCGGCGGCGCGACTGATAGCGCTGCCACCGGTCGGTCGCCTCCCGCCGGACAGTCTCGGCCGTCTGGCGCACGCGGCTCCGCGCCGGAGCGGCGCGGTCGCTGGTGAAGAAGTAGGTCGCCGCGACGCCGGCGGCGATCGCCAGCGCGGTGCTCAGGGCATCGGAGCCTTCGTCCTCTTCCTCCTCCGCCGCGAACCGCTCTTCCAGATCTTCCCAGGCTTCGGCACCGCGCTTCTTGGCCCGGGCGAGACGGTCGCGCACGACTTCCCGTGCCCGTCCGCCACGCTCCTGGATCTCGCCGAACCCTTCCTCCAGCCCCTCACCCAGCTCGCTGAGGCGGCGGCGGAGCCGCCGGCGGGTCTTGGGCCCGGTGTCGGGCGCGGCCAGCATGCCGATGCCCACGCCGAGGGCGGTCGCCAGCACGATGGTCCCCAGCCCACCCGACCGTGACCGGCCGCCGAGGTCGAAATCCACGTCGTCGAATCTGCGCTGATGCCTGCTCATGCAGCCTCCAGTCGCCGGAACCGCCGGCGGATTGTGTCGTCGGGAGACGGGTCCCTGTTTCCCGTATGCCCCCGCACACTAATGGATTCCCGAGCGGAGCGAAACATCTTGCATTCCACGGCTCGGATGGGAAAACGCACCGGACCGGCCGGCTGGCGCTCGGGGGGGTCTGGGTGGTTTGCGGGGGCCGAACAGGGAAGGTGCCGGTGCAGCAGGAACTGGTACATACCATTATACTGCAGCGTCTTACGGGTAGCATGCAGGTTCTTGCACTCGGCGCACGCCGCCCGTGCCGGTGGCGGCAGCACGGAATTGGCACCAGGAAGGCCGGAGCCTTTCGTTGGATCCCCCTTGCCAGGCCGCCGACCGACCGCCGGATCGTGCCCACGGGGCCGTCCCTGACCACGAGCGTGTGCCATGTATCTCGTCGAACTGAGACCCGGAAAGGAAGAGCTGTACCGCAGCGGCGATGAGCTGGCCGCAGCCATCCGGAGTGGAGACGTGGACGGTCACTCGCGCATTTACCACCGCGCGACCAGCAAGTGGATCTCGATCACGCTGCACCCTCAGTACAAGGCGATCGTGGCCGAGCGTCCGGCCCCGGCGCAGCCTGCCGCCGACCGCAACAACTGGACTTACCTCAACGCCCAGAGTGAGACCCTCGAAGGCGCCGCGCCGGACGAAGGGGCAGGGGAGCTCCCCAGCCGGGATCGGCTGCACCCGTGGCGACGCTCGATGGCGCTCAGCATCACCGGCCTGCTTCTGGTTCTCGGGATCCAGGTGTCCTTCTCCGGCCCTCGGCCGCCATGGACGGCCAAGCCGGTGCCGGTGAGCATCAAGCCGGTGAGCGCGCCGGCTCCGGCTTCGACGTCGCACGTGGTCTCACTCGCGAGCACCACCTGGGAGGCGCCCGCCGCCGCTCCGGCAGAGCAGCCGGCCGCCCCCGCGGCCGCCGCGCCACTGCTGCCCAAGGCGCCGAAGCTTCGGCCCAAGACGCTGGCCTCGCTCGCCGCGAGCACCGGCAGCAAGGACGCCGAGGCCGGCACCGTCGATGGTCTCATCTCGGGATACGAGTCGGCCTACGACTCCGCCCGGGGCCGCCTCGAGGCGGGCATGCGGGTCACCCGGCTGGATCAGCTGTTCGCCCCGGCCCGGCTGATGCCCAACGGCGGCCTCACGGAGACCCGGCTGGGTCTCGCCGGCGCGGCCAATTTCATCCGGGTGTATCGGCAGCAGGAAGCGTCGATCGAGCGCCAGTTCCAGGACTCCTTCACCGTGATGGCCCGGGACCAGAAGTGGTCCACCAAAGTGGCGCGGCGGTGGTACTCCCGGCCGGCCCTCAAGGAGCCGACGGCGCTCGCCGCGATGACGACGACGCTGGTGGCGACCGTGGACAGCGTGTTGGACGTGCTGGATGACCAGGCGGGGGCGTACTACTTCACGGAAGCGGGTATCCGCTTCGAGGACGCCGGCGCCACTCGACGGTACGGCGAGCTGCGCCGCCACCTGACGAGCCTGCTGGAGCAGACCCGCAACGCGGGCGGGGCGGAAGCGGGAACCCCGATGGCGCATCTGCTCCAGGCCGTGGGCACTACGCAGCTGCCCCAGGAGCTCTGAGCCGGGGCGCTCGGCCCTCCACCAGCGGCTGCTGCAGCAACGATTCCGGGGTCCTGGCCATTGCCCGTTCGGCGAGCTCACCCTCGCCCCGGGAGGTCAGGGCCTCGAACGCTTCCCGGGGGGACACGCCGGCTCGCCGGGTACCGTGATGGTCGGTGGCGATGAGGTCGAGCAATCCCTCCCGGACCATCGCCCAGGCCAGACGCTCCGAGTCCGGACTCGACGATCGGTAGTGGCCGGTGAAGCTCCCCGCGTTCACCTGCAGGAGCGCTCCCATATCCCGCCAGCGTCGCATCTGCGCCAGCGGCTCCGTCCCGGGCAGGTAACGGTAGCGCTCCGGGTGCGCGATCACGATTCCCCGGCCCGCGTCCAGCGCCTCCCGCACGACGCCCTCGTGGGTCCCCTGCAGATCGAACCCGAACTCCACCAGCATCCAGCGACTGCCGGCGAGCCCCACGTCGGGGCGGCTTACTACCCGACGCAAGAGCGAGGCGTCGGGGGCCCAGATCTCCTGCCCCAGCCCCAGCGCCGGAAGATCCGGCGTTCCTTCCAGGCCTTCCAGCAGGCGGTCGAAGGCCGACCGGTGCCGCTCCAGCTCGCGGTCGATCGCGGCATCCCCCAACAGGTGGGGCAGGAGCAGGTGCGGCGTGGTGACTACCGTCCCGACGCCTTCCCGGCGGAGGCGGGCGAGCGAATCCTGGCTTTCCTCGGCGGATCCGGAGCCGTCGTCCACGGCGGGCACCAGGTGGCTGTGCAGGTCGGTGAACGCGAGGGTGGAGGGCATGTCCGGAGGATAAGGCAATGAACGAGCCAGCGCGTTAGTCTTCAGCACCTCTCCCCGGAGCGCTCGTGAGCACGGCCCGACGCACCCACGGATTCCGCGAGTCGGTGATCCGCGGCATGACCCGCCTGGCGCGGGAGTACGACTCTCTGAACCTGGCGCAAGGTTTTCCCAACTTCGCCGCCCCCGAGCTGCTCAAGACCGCGGCCGCGCAGGCCATCCGCGACGACATCAACCAGTACGCCATCACCTGGGGCGCCACCCGGCTGCGCCGGGCGCTCGCCGCCAGCTATGCCCGGCGCTACGGGCTCGAGACCGACCCCGAGCGGGAGATCACCGTCACCTGCGGGGCGACCGAAGCGATGATCGCCACGCTGCTCGCCGTGGTGAACCCGGGCGACGAGGTGATCGTGTTCGAGCCGTTCTACGAGAACTACGGGCCCGATACGATCCTGGCCGACGCCCGGCCGGTATACGTCCCGCTGGAGCCCGGCCAGCCGCTCGACCTCGACCGCCTCTCGGCGGCCTTCACGCCTCGCACCCGGGCGATCGTGGTCAACACGCCGAGCAACCCCTCCGGACGGGTGCTGACCCGGGCGGAGCTCGATGCCATTGCCCGGCTCTGCCGGGAGCACGACGTCCTGGCGGTCACCGACGAGATCTACGAGCACATCCGTTACCGGGGCGAGCACGTGCCGATCGCGACCCTCCCCGAGATGCGCGAGCGCACCATCACCATCAGCGGCGCCAGCAAGACCTTCGGCGTGACGGGATGGCGGGTGGGATGGATCATCGCCCCCGCGGCGCTCACCGACGCGATCCGGAAGGTGCACGACTTCCTCACCGTGGGAGCGCCGGCGCCGCTGCAGGAAGGGGTGGCGGCGGCGCTGGAGCAGCTCGACGAGGCGTTCTACCACGACCTGGCCCAGGGCTACCAGCGGCGGCGCGACACACTCCACTCGGCGCTGGTGCAGGCGGGCTTCCGGTGCACGCCGCCCGAGGGGGCCTACTACATCCTGGCGGACTTCTCCGCCCTCGCCGAAGCGGCCGCCGGGAAGGGCGCCCCGCCGGACGATACCGCGTTCGCCGTCTGGCTCTCGCGCGAGGTCGGAGTGACGCCGGTGCCGGGCTCGAGCTTCTTCCGCGAAGACGGCGGGGGTCGCTCGCTGGTGCGCTTCGTCTTCTGCAAGACGGACGATGTGCTGCACGAGGCGGCCAGACGGCTCGCCGGCATCGGCCGCCCGAGGCCGGCCGGGGCCGGCGGGCGCGAGGCCGCCGTCCGGAGCGGGTTGCAGGCATGACCGCTCCCGGCCTCGCCGTCGTCACCGGCGCGAGCGCCGGGATCGGGCGCGAGTTCGCCGAGCAGCTCGCCGCCCGCGGCTATGACCTGCTGACCGTCGCCCGGGACGCCGGCCGCCTGGCGGAGCAGGCCGCCGCGCTGGGCCCGCGCTACGGCGTCCGGGTCGAGCCGCTCGCGGCCGACCTGAGTCGTGAAGACGGGATCGGCCGAGTCGCCGAACGCATTGCCGTCGTGGAGCCGACCCTGCTGGTCAACAACGCCGGCTTCGGGACCACGGGCATGCTGGCGCGTACCGACCCGGGCCGCCAGGCGGAGATGGTCCTGCTGCATACGCTGGCTCCCCTCCGGCTCACCCTTGCCGCCCTGCCCGCGCTGGTCCGGCGCAATGCGGGCGGGGTCATCAACGTCAGCTCGGTGGCATCGTTCCTGGTCTCGCCGGGGACGGTGACCTACTGCGCCACCAAGTCGTATCTCACGGTGTGGTCCGAAGGGCTGGCCATCGAGCTCAAGCAGACCGGCGTGCGGGTGCAGGCGCTCTGCCCCGGCTTCACCTACAGCGAGTTCCACGAGCGGATGGGCGCGCGCCGCCGTCGCGCGCCCGCCTTCATGTGGCTCAGCGCGCGGACGGTGGTCACCGCTTCGCTGCGCGCGCTCGACCGACGAGGTCCGACGGTGTGCATTCCGGGATGGCAGTACCGCGCGATCGTAGGCGCACTGCGCCTCTTGCCGCGAGGTCTGGTAGGCCGGCTGACCTATGCGCGCGAGCGTGCCGGTGTGACCTGAGTCCTAGCGACGAGGACGGCTTCATCGATACCGTCGCTCGGTCGCTACCAGGACCGATCGATGTCCGCACGCCTCTCCGCTGGTTTGCTTCCTCGGCTCACCGCCGCCGCGTTCCTCTCGACAATCCCGGCCTGCTCCGGCGACGGCATCGTCGTTCCCGGAGACGGTGCCATCGCCCGGCTCGAGGCGGTGGCCGGAGACGGGCAGCGCGCCTTTGCCAACCACCCGGTTGCGGAGCCGCTGGTAGTCCGGGCGGTGGACGGGGCCGGCAGGCCGGTCACCGGAGCGGAGATCTCATTCCGGTTCATCAACGCCGACGGTCGGGTTCCCGACGGCTCGGTCGCCACCGGCGTCGATGGCCAGGCGACGGCCGTGGTTACCCTCGGCGGCTCGGTCGGCACGCAGGTAGTCGAGGCGCGCCTCGTAGACCCGCAGGGGCTCGCGGTGGAGTTCCAGCTCACCGCGTTGCAGCAGGAGACGCCGGCCCCGGGCGATGGGGGGAACGGCGGTAACGACGGAAACGGCGACGGGGGCAATGGGAGCGGCGGTAACGGCAACAACGGCAACGGAAACAACGGCAACGGCAACAGTGGCAGTGGCAACGGGGGCAACGGACACGGAGACGACGGGGGCAGCGTCGGGAGCGGCGGTGGCGGCAGCGGCGGTGGCGCCGGCGACGTAGGTGGCGGCGGTGGAGGCGGGTCCGGTGGTGACGATGGGAACGGGGGAAACGGTGGCTCAGGTGGGGGTGGTGGCTCAGGCGGCAGTGGCGGCGGAAGCGGCGGGGGCGGCGGCGATGACGGCAACGGCGGGAACGGCGGACACGGCAACGGCCACCACGAGCACGGCGACGGCGGCAATCACCACGGTCACGGGCATCATGGCGGAGGCGAGCACGACTGAGCGGCACCCGCAGGTGTGGACCAAACCGGCCTCGACGTCCTACTTTACTACTGCAGCCAATCCGCCGACCGTACAGGAGGACCCATGCGTGCCTCGTTCCTCATCCCGCTCGCCTTCGTGGTGGTCACCGCCGGTTGCGGCTCGGAGCCGGAGGAAAGCGGGCACGCCTCGACCGTCCCGCAGCGGGATCTTACCCTGCAGCCCGCGCCGGGACCGGATATGGCGGTCGCCTCGAGGCTGGAGGTGCCGCGGCCTCGTCCCGAGCGGCCCACGGTCCACCGTCCCCGGCGCTCCCCGGACCCGGCGCTGGCACCCAGCCGGAAATCCGATGCAACGGACGCCGCCCCGGCTGCCGACGCGGTAGCGGTCACCACCGTCGCTCCGGCCCCCGCGCCCTCAGCCGCCGCGCCGATCGTGGACGAGGCGGCCGCCGACCCCCATGCCCTGGCGCCGGGGAGGACGGTCACGATCGTTCCGGTGAGCAGCGGGCCATCGACCGGCTCCGGGCGGGTTGAGGACGAGATGCCGTCCCGGGCCGGCCGAGCCATCATCATGATGGGCGGCGGCCATGGCGATACCTGCCGGGGCCATGGCGCCGGAGCGCTTCGATAGGGCGATCCGGCTCTCACCGCCGCGCCGCTGATCTCCAGTCCCAGAGCTCTCCCCGAGGGGTAGCGGCTACGCTGCCCCTCTTGTTATGCTTGAGGCTCGTTCGCTGATCTCGTATCCCTAATTGGGCTTCCGGCCCCCCTGACCGGCACCACCGCTCGAGGCGTAAGGCCTGGTGTGGTGGGGTGATCGCGCGCGCAGGTGCCCGTGCAGGTGACCCAACACAAGCAGCTGGGGAGGTTCGCATGAGGTATGCTTGGCTGATCGCGCTCGCCGTCGTGGCGACGACCGGTTGCAACCAAGCCGAGTTGAAGAAGGCGTTGGCCGAGGCCAAGTCGGCGGAGGCGCAGAAGGACAGTCTTCTCACCGAGGTTCTGGAAACCACGCAGTTCGTCAGCGACGTCAACAGCGAGCTGGCCAAGGCCAAGACCGTTGCGACCAAGCCGGCCAGCACCGACCCGGGTGTTCCCGGCGCCAAGAAGGACCGCGAGGAGCGGGTCGCGGCCCTCGAGCGGGTGAAGACGGTCATCGCCAAGCTGAACGAGAGCGAGGCGAAGCTGGCGGAGACGGAGGCCCGCGCCAAGGGCTCCCGGCAGCGTAACGCCAGACTCCTGGCCCAGATCGAGACCTACAAGAAGACCATCGAGGATCTGAAGACGACGGCGGAGCAGCAGAAGACCGAGTACGAGGCGGCCCTGGCGGAGAAGGACACCCAGATCGCCACGCTGGCCGGCCGGGTGGATACGCTGACCACCGAGAAGGGCCAGCTCGAAAGCGACAAGGCCGCCCTCACCGACACGGTGGGCAACCTGACCGCCTACAAGAACACGGTCTACTACGCGGTCGGCACCAAGGACGAGCTGATGAAGAAGGGGATCGTCACCAAGGAAGGCAGCAAGTTCCTGGTGTTCGGCGGGAGCCGGCTGGAGCCGGCCCGCAACCTGACCCCCGACCTCTTCACCGCGATCGACAAGACCCAGCAGAAGAGCATTCCGCTGCCGCGGACCGACAAGAAGTACAAGATCGTCTCCCGGCAGAGCCCGAGCTATCTCGGCGGCACCGTGAGCAAGGACGGCGCGGTCACCGGAACGCTCGAGATCGCCCAGCCGGAGGAGTTCTGGGCGGCGAGCAAGTATCTGATTCTGGTGCAGGACTGACCTAGCGAAGGGCGAAGGGCGAACGGCGAAGGGGGCGCTCGACGATGGTCGGGCGCCCCCTTGGCGTTTCCGGTTCGCGCAGCGGGAAAAGGTTAGGTGGTTGACGACGGATTGTGGCCAGAGTGCCAGAATGCAGGCGGGGAGAGCGGGGCTGCTGGTGGGTCGGGAACGAATTGTTGGCAATGTGTCAAATTATGGATTTCATAAGTCGTTTACACCTAGCGAATTTGCTGGCTAATTGTCAACATTTCTCACATTGGCATGGGGAAAGGTATCCGGCGCCGCTTTCCCCGCGTGATTCCACGCACTGAGCGGGTCCCCCCTTCGAGGCCATCTTGGCCCGTCGCAACGCTCCATGACTGCTGGAACCACTCTGATCCGGGAGGCCAAGTGCGCAAGATTTCCCTGGTCGCCGCGGTCGCGGTCCTCGCGGCCACGAGCGCCTGCAAGAAGACCGGCGAAGGCGAGTATCAGGTCGAGAAGCCCGTCGTGGGCACCGAGACCGACACGGTCAACACGCCGAGTGTCGAGACCGGGACCGTGAAGGACACCGTCAGCGTGCCTGACGTGGACGTCCACACCGAGAAGAAGGAAGTGAACGTCCCCAAGGTGGACGTGAAGACGCCCGAGGAGCGCCGGCAGGGTCAATAAGGCGCCGGCGCATCCCGCGCCCGGCTACATACGCTGAGCCATTCCCCGCCCCGGGGCCCGTTCGCTGGGCTTTCGGGGCGCGGGTATATTCAGCCCCACATGACAGAACGAGCCGGGGCGAGGGCGAGCAGGCGTCTGCTGGGGCTGGCGTTGGCGGCCGCGGCGTACGCGGTGCCCGCCGTGGCCCAGGACGCGGTGGCGATCCGGGCGGGTCGGCTGATCGATGTCGAGCGGGGCGAGGTCCGACGCGACCAGCTGATCGTCGTCCGGGGCGAGAAGATCGAGGCCATCCTCCCCGGCACCTCGCGCCCGCCCTCGGGCGCCCGGGTCATCGACCTTTCCCGCGCCACCGTCCTGCCCGGCCTCATCGACTGCCATACCCATCTCATCGGCGAGGTCGGCCTCTCGGACGTCCTCCTGCCGCTGGAACGGAGCGCGGCCCAGGAGGCCTTCTCCGGGGTCCGGAACGCCCGGGCGACGCTCCTCGCGGGCTTCACCAGCGTGCGCGACGTGGGCACCTATCGGGCCTTCGTGGACGCCGCGCTCCGCGACGCCATCAACGACGGCACGGTCATCGGTCCCCGGATGAAGGTGGCCGGCGCGTACGTGACGGTCTCCACCGGTGGCGGCGAGGTGGTCGGGGCCGCGCCGGACGTCACCCTCCCGGCTGATTTCCGCTTCGGGGTCGCCAACTCGGCCGACGAGGTGCGCGAGCGGGTGCGGGCCCTGCTCAACGGCGGGGCGGACTTCATCAAGATCATCGCCACCGGAGCGGTGCTCACGAAGGGGACCAAGCCGGGGGTCTCCGAGTACACCGAAGAGGAGATCCGGGCCGCGGTCGAGATGGCGGCCGAGTACGGCACCGACGTGGCGGCGCATGCCCATGGGGCCGAAGGCATCAAGCGCGCGGTGCGGGCTGGGGTGCGGTCGATCGAGCACGGATCGTTGATGGACGACGAGGCCATCGCGCTGATGAAGGAGCGGGGGACCTGGCTGGTGGCCGACATCTACAACGGCGACTACATCGCCACCGAGGGGCGGGCACAGCACTGGCCGGAGGAGTTCCTCCGCAAGAACGACGAGACCACGGAGACCCAGCGGGCCGGGTTCCGCAAGGCGGTCGCCGCCGGCGTCAAGATCGCCTATGGGACCGACAGCGGAGTCTACCCTCACGGTCTCAACGCCCGGCAGCTGCCCTACATGGTTCGCTACGGCATGACCCCGATGCAGGCGATCCAGAGCGCCACTATCTCGGCGGCCCGGCTCATGCGCTGGGAGGACCGGGTGGGCTCGATCGCGCCGGGCAAGTACGCCGACCTGATCGCGGTGGACGGGGACGCGCTGGCCGATCTCAAGAAGTTCGAGCAGGTCGGGTTCGTGATGAAGGGCGGGGTCGTCTACAAGGGGCCGTAGGCTCAGGGATTCTGAGGCGTGGGTCCGGCCAGCGGCGTGCCGGGCAGAGATCGTGCGGCCAGTTCACACGAAGGGCACGAAGAACACGAAGGACACGAAGAAAAGCAAAAGAAACAACACAGGAATGTGGGTGGTGGGGCTTCGTGGCTTCGTGCTACCTTCGTGTTCTTCGTGTCAAAAAAAACGCCCCAGGAGTTTCGGATGAACCGTCAGACTGTTCTGTGTATCGGATTGATCATCGCTAGCCCAGTACTCGTGAGCGCCCAGCGGCCGGTCGTCGCGCGCGACCTGCTGCGGCTGCGCGAGGTCTCCGATCCGCAGCTCTCGCCCGATGGCGGGTGGGTGGCGTATACGGTCACGACGGCCGACACGGTACGCGACCGTCGAGACCGCGACGTCTGGATGACGAGCTGGGACGGCTCACGCTCGGTCCGAGTGACCAGCAGTCCGGATCAGGAGCATGCGGCGCGGTGGAGTCCGGACGGGCGTTACCTCGCCTTCCTCTCCGCCCGCCAGGACCCGCGCGAGGCCGACCAGCTCTGGCTGCTCGATCGGGCCGGTGGCGAGGCGGAGCGGGTGACCGACCTGCCGGGGGGGATCTCCGAGTACGCCTGGGCGCCCGACGGCCACCGGATCGCGCTGGTCGCCTCCGATCCGCCGCAGGATTCGCTGCCCGCCGCCGGCGACTCGGCCGGCCGGCGGCCCAAGCCCATCGTGGTCGACCGGTTCGTCTTCAAGTACGATGGCGAAGGCTTTCTGGGCGCCGAGCGGGACCACCTCTACCTCTTCGACCTGGCGACCCGGCGGGCGGAGCTCCTGACCCCCGGCCCCTACGACGAGTCGATGCCGTCCTGGTCGCCGGATGGCCGGCGAATCGCCTTCGTGAGCCGGCGGCGGCCCGAATTCGATCGTAGCGACAACTGGGACCTCTACGTGGTGGACGCCAGGGCGGGCGCGGAGCCCCGCCAGCTCACCACCTTCAAGGGCGCCGACCTGGATCCGGAGTGGGGCAGCCGCGCCCCCTCCTGGAGTCCGGACGGCAAGCTCCTGGCGTACGTGCAGGGCGGCCGCCCGGAGCTGATCTACTACGCCGTCCAGAAGCTGGCCGTGGTACCGGCGGACGGCGGCCCCGCGCGGGTCCTCACCGAAGGACTGGATCGCAACGTCCTTTCACCCGCCTTCAGCGCCGACGGCCGGTCGATCCTGTTCCTGCAGGAGGACGATCGGGTCTACCACCTTGCCCGCATCCCCGTCACGGGCGGCAAGGTCGAGCCGCTGGTGGGCGGTCCCCGCATGGTGTCCGACCTCACGCTCGGCCGCGATGGCCGCGTGGCGGTGCTCGCCGGCACCACCGCGCAGCCGGACGAGATCTACGCGGTGGACAACGCCGAGCTTCGGAAGATCAGCCGCCAGAACGACGCCTGGCTCGGGTCGGTCCGGCTGGCACCGGTGGAGGAGATCTCGGTCCGGAGCAAGGACGGCACCGAGATCCACGGGTTCATGGTCAAGCCGCCCGATTACCAGGAGGGCCGGCGCTATCCGACCGTCCTCCGGATCCATGGGGGTCCGGTGTGGCAGTTCTACCATGACTTCGCCAACCTCGACTGGCAGGTGCTGGCCGCGGCAGGCTACGTCGTGCTCGGCATGAACCCGCGCGGCAGCTCGGGGCGGGGGGAGAAGTTCGCCACCGCGATCTGGGCGGCATGGGGCCAGAAGGACGGAGAGGACGTGCTCTCGGCGGTGGACTGGGCGGTGCGCCAGGGCATCGCCGATCCCGGGCGGCTCGGGGTCGGCGGCTGGAGCTACGGCGGCATCCTGACCGACGAGGTTATCGCCCGGGACCCCCGGTTCAAGGCGGCGATCAGCGGGGCGGGGCAGGGGAATGCCCTGGGCGGCTACGGGACCGACATGTACGCCATCGAGTACGAGGCCGAGCTGGGCACGCCGTGGAAGAACCCGGAGGCGTGGACCCGCGTGTCCTACCCCTTCCTGCACGCCGACCGGATCGTGACCCCCACCCTCTTCCTCTGCGGCGACGAGGACTGGAACGTCCCGCTCAACAATTCGGAGCAGATGTACCAGGCGCTGAAGAGCCTGGGCCGGGACACCCAGCTGATCGTCTACCCGGGCCAGACCCACGAGATCACCCGGCCCAGCTTCGTGGAGGACCGCATGGATCGCTACGTCGCCTGGTACGGCAAGTACCTCGGTACCGCGGGCGCTCCCTCCGCCCCAACCACCGCGGGCGGCGGGGCCAACGGTCGGCGATAGCATGGGGCATGTCCTGGGAAGACGGCTCCTGCTGCCCGGGTGGGTCATCCTGGCGGCGCTGGGCGCCTGTGCCGGCAAGACCGAGGGCGAGGCCGAGACGCCGACCGTCGCGGCGAACACGCCGGTCGGCCTGGAGGTGGAGAACCACGGCTGGGCCGACGTCGTGGTGTACCTGGTGCGCGGCAGCGCGGAGGAGCGGCTCGGCACGGTGGGCTCGCTCAACAGCACCGTCTTCACCTTCCCCTTCCACCGGCTGGGGACCGGCAACGACGCGCGGCTCAAGGCCGACCCGATCGGCAGCGACCGGGCCTACTACAGCGAGGACATCCACATGCAGCCGGGGCAGTCGCTGAAGTGGACGCTGGAGGCGGATCTGACGAGGTCGTTTCTGGGGGTGTATTGAGGAAGGGCCAGGAGAAGGCGAAAGGCGAAGGGGGCGCTCGAGAAGATTTCTTCGAGCGCCCCTTCGCCTTTCGCCCTTCGCTCTTCGCCTTCCCCTCTCCGCTACGCGTTCCGGTCCAGACACCCGTGCGAGTTCGGGTTGTTGTTCACTTCCAGCGGAAGCGGCAGGTTCACATCTGTCCCATAGGAGCCACCCTTGAGATAGTCCCCGGTGGGGAAGACGTCCACCTGGTTCCGGTGGTACTGGCGAATCAGGCGGCGGAGGTCGCCGAGGCGGTGGCCGGTGGCGAAGAGCCAGAAGGCTCGCTCGCTGAAGAGCTGATCCACCCCTTCGTCGAACGATCCGGGTGCGGCGAGCGGGTCGAGCCCCTGGAGCGTCCGCAGGGTGTTGAGGATGGTGTTCATGCCGCCGAGGTCCTGGGCCTGCAGGGCGGCCTCGGCCTCGATCAGCCGGGCCTCGATTCCGTCGGCCACCGGGACGTTGGTGCTCGGCTGGTCGTACTTGAGCAGGTTGAACTGGTCGGTGGTCCCGTCGAGGCCGACGTCTTCCGTGTCCTCGAAGGGAACCCGGGGGTCCTCGGCCGTGCGGAACGGCAGTCCGACCTCACCTTCCTGATCCGATAGCGACCAGAGGGCGCCGGTGGAGTAGTTGTAGATCGCGTTCTGGATCCGGAGCGGGGCGTCGGCGTGCTCGCTGAAGTAGGCGAACTCGGTCGGCACGTTGGCCACGGCAGCGGCCGCCCCCGCGAAGTCGCCCAGGTTGAGGAGGGCGCGCCCTTTCCCGACGGCTGCGAGGTTGGTGATATCCGTCGTCCCTTCGTTCTCCTCCTCGTTCTCCACTCCCGGCTCCGCCAGTGCCGCATCGAATTTCGTCACGGCCGAGTTGAACATCTCCGTCGTCGTCTGCGGTTGCCCGAAGGCGATGGTGTCGCCATCGAGCCGGCTGAACGGTACCCCGGAGCAGAAGTCCTCTCCGAACATCACGTAGGAGAACCCGGCCAGGCTCAACACCTCGCCGATCTCGCTCTTGGTGTCCGCGTCGACGTCGAATTGCCGGAGCGCCGTGGCCGCGTTCTCCGCCGCCGCGCGCGCCCGATGCATATACCAGTACATGGCGAAGAGGGTCGTATTGTTCTCGAACACCCGCCGCTGATCCACTTCCTGCTCGGTGGGCGGTGTGGTCGAGAGCACGAACTCGTCGGACATGAGTCCGCTGAGCAGGATCTGACCGTCGGTCCGCCCCAGGTTGAGGTCGCCGTCGCCGTCCTTGGCGAAGGTGAAATCGGCGATGGCACCGACTCGTCGAGCCTCGGCGCCGGCGGGGCTGTCGAGCTCGCCCGGCTCGACGGTGTTGGGACTGTCGGTGTCCAGCAAGCCGCAGGCGCCGGCCAGGAGCAGCAGCACGGGGCCGAGCGCCCGACGCGCGTGGCGCGTCCGGCGGGTCGGGACGGCGGCCGCGAATGAAGTCATGCGCATGATGCCGTCACCCCCTCAGAAGCCGACGTTGAGCCGCACGGTGTAGTACTTCACCGGCGGTTGCGACTCGAAGTCGCTGGTGGCGAAGTTGTCCTGCCCGAACGCGTTGATCTCGGGATCGACGCCGCTGTAATCGTCGATGCTGAACAGGTTGCGTCCGGCCAGGGTGATGCTCAGGCGGCTGGCGCGGAAGTTCCGGGCCCAGCTGCTGGGCGCGTTCCAGGTGACCGACAGCTCGCGCAGCTTGACGAACCAGCCGGGCTCGAAGTAGCCCCACTCGGTCGCCTCGTTGAGCACCGCCTGGGCCCGGGCCTGCTCCTCCAGCGGGGCGGTCCGGTCCACCAGCCCGCGGCAGTTGAGCACGGGGGTGCAGCGGAACGATTCGATGGCGTTGTCGATGTAGTTGCCGCCGCGGTAGTCGAACTGGGTGCCGATGCGGATGCGGTCGCCGAAGAGCGCGAAAGTGCTGTTGAGCGAGGCTTCCTTGTTGGGCAGCGCCCGGCCCCTGAACGCCGCGTTGTCCGCCACGGTCACCTCGTCCGCGGCGATGATGCCGTCGTGGTTGGCGTCGTTGAACCCGGTGATCGGGCGGGCCCAGTAGCCGCCAAGAGGATAGCCCTGCACGTGCCGCTGGAGGCCGAAGCCGAAGACGATCTCGCCGACGCCGTCGCCGATCTCGGCCAGGGTGTTCTCGTAGACCGACCCGGAGAGCGCGAGATCCCAGGAGAAGTCGCGGCTGTCGACGACCCGGGTGTTGATCGCCATCTCGACGCCGTAGTTCTTGACCCGCCCCAGGTTGAAGAACTGGACATCGGACGCGCCGGCCGAGGGGTCGACGTTCCGCTGGATCAGGGCGTCCTTGGTCTCCTTGTTGAAGTAGGTGAACTCGAGGCTCATCCGGTCCTTCAGCATGGAGGCGTCGAGGCCCAGCTCGAGCTCGTGGGAGCGCTCGGGCTTGAGGTCCACGTTGCCCAGGTTGCCGAAGGTCACGCCGGTGAGTCCGACGCCCCCGCGCTTGCCGGCCACCGGGCTGTAGTACCGCAGGGCGTCGTTGGTGCCGGGCTGCTGGCCGGAGACGCCATAGGCGCCGCGGAGCCGCAAGGTGCTGAGGAACGATCCCTTGCTGAAGAACGGCTCGTCCGACATCAGCCAAGACACGCTGGCCTTGGGGTACACGGTGGCGTTGAAGTTCTCTCCGAACGCGCTGTTGTCGTCGAACCGCAGGGCGCCGGTGATGAAGAGGCGCTCCTTGAGGGCCATCTCCTGCTCGATGTAACTGCCCAGCGAGCGGCTCTCGAGGGCGGTGTCGCTGGCCTCGGTGCGGCCCGCGCCGCTGATCGTCTCGCTGCCGGCCGGCAGAATGAAGCCCGCCGCCAGGTTGCCGTCGGTCTGGTCGCGAAAGAACTGCCCGCCCACC
Organism: Gemmatimonadales bacterium; assembly: GCA_035278885.1. Classification (GTDB taxonomy): domain Bacteria; phylum Gemmatimonadota; class Gemmatimonadetes; order Gemmatimonadales; family GWC2-71-9; genus CAVVWJ01. The sequence continues at coordinate 20,107 of DATEIR010000059.1, forward strand.
GAGGTCTTGGATCCCCAGTCGGGAGAGAGCTTGAAGCGCGCGGTGGCCGCGACGTCCACCGAGGTCTGCGTGGTCTGGAAGCGGTTGTCGTGCTTCTCGCCCAGGCGCTTCTCCAGGTAGTCGGCCGACTTGCCGGTGGGGAAGAACTGGACGTCATTGCGGTTGGTCACGTCGTAGCCCAGGGTGGCCCGGGTGCTGAGCCAGGACTTCGGGCGCCAGTTGCCGGTGATGCCGCCGATGAAGCGCTCGGTGCCCTGGGTGGCCAGCTCGTTGAACAGCTCCGCCGGAATGAAAAACCAGCCGCGGTTGATGTCCTCGGGCACGCCGCTGGCTTCGCCGCTGCCGGTGATGGTGAGGAAGCTGTTGTCGTTCTCGACGAATCGCGCGTCGCTGGAGATGTAGCCGATCGAGGCCTGGATGTCGGCGTTGGCGGCGACGTTGGCTCCCACGTTGGCGCGGAGGTTGAGCCGGGTCAGGGTGTTGGGCCGGAGCTGGTTGTCCGGTACGGTGCCATCGGCCGCGAGCACCGAGTCTTCTTCCAGCGCGGGAAGGCGGAACACGCCATCCTCGCTCTCGTAGTCGCCGGAGATGAAGTAAGTGAGCAGGTCGTTGCCACCGGAGACGTTGGCCCCGTACTGCTGGCGGAGCCCGGTCTTGAGCGGCGTGGTCGAGGGGTCGTTCAGGGGCGAGAACTTGCTCACCGACGTCTGAGTGCAGAGGCCGTCGAGCTCGAATTGCACGATGCAGAAGGTGTCCCAGTCCGGACCGGTCTCGGCCGTATTGTCGCGCCCGTTGTAGTTGATCGGGTAGGTGCTGGCGTCGTGCACCCCACCCACCTCGCTGTACAGGTTCCACCGCGGCCGGCCGGCCCGACCCCGCTTGGTGGTGATGCGGACGACGCCGTTGGAGGCCTGAATGCCGTAGAGCGTCGCGGCGGCCGGGCCCTTCACGATCTCGATCGACTCGATGTCCTCGGGATTGATGTCGTTGATCCGCGAGGGGGCGGCGCCGAGGCCCTGCCCGAAGCCACCGATATCCAGGCTGCTGGAGGTCTGCCCCGCCTCCATCCGAATCCCGTCGATGTAATAGAGTGGCTCGTTGCTGAGGGAGACGCTGTTGGAGCCGCGGATCCGGATCCGGGTTCCGCTCCCGGTGGTGCCGCCGGCCTTCTGGACCGTCACCCCCGCCGCCCGCCCGGAGAGCAGATTGCCGAACTCCGTGATCGGCGCCTCCTCGGTGATCTTGGCGGCGTCAATGGTGCTGACCGCGTTGCCCAGCTCGAGCTTCCGCTGCTCGCCGGTCACCGTGCTCACGATCTCGTCGAGCTGCACCGGGGCGGGCTCCATCTTGAAGTCGAGCACCACCGCCTCGCCCGGGGCGACATGCGCGCTGTCCGTCACCGGCTTGTAGCCGAGCCGGAGCACCCGGACCTGGTAGTTGCCCTCCGCCACCTCGCGGAAATGGTATTTCCCGTCCCGGTTGGTGGTCTCGATCCGGTTCGAGCCCGTGATCACCACCCGGGCGGCCTCGAGGGCCTGGCCGGTGGACTGATCGGTCACCGTCCCTTCGATGCCGGCCTGCTGGGCGGCCACCGGGGCCGCCCGGACGCCGAGCGCGAGCGCGCCCAGCACCAGACTCGCGCCGAAGACTCTCTGACGCATGCCAGTGTTCATAGGGGACTTCTCCTGTCGGCGAAGACTGCCGGCGACGCCCCGAGGGGTGACGAACGGTGGGGGGTGCGGCAGCGCGATGAGGGAGAGACGCCCCGCCAATGTGCAAGGACAAGGTCCGCTTGTCTAGCCGGACGGGCGCCGCCGCTTGACGCTGCCGCATGAGGATTCGATGTTGAGGGCGCAGGCCCCCACCGCAGAAGTTCCGGCGCCGCTCGCGCCGACCAGCGTCATCGACATCGGAGGTCCCATGGTACGAGGCATCGTCAGAGTGCTGTCGGGCGTTCTGCTGGCGTGGGTTCCATGGGCGGCCGCGATGGCACAGGCAGGCTCGATTCGTGGTACCGTATCGGACAGCGCGGGCAACCCCCTGGGCAACGCCTCGGTCTCGGTGGAAGGCTCCGGACTCACGGCGAGCACGTCCTCGAGCGGCGAGTACGAGGTCCGCGGAGTGTCGCCCGGCCACTACACGGTGCGGGTGCGCCTGGTCGGCTTCGTTCCCGGCGAGCTGGCGGTCGCGGTGGGGCCAGGCGAGGCGGCCAAGGGCGACGTGACCCTGAGCCGGAGCGCGGTGCAGCTCGCCCCGATCGACGTGGTGGTCGGCTCCCGCGCCCGCCACACCGCGGCCGAGGAGCTGGCGGTGCCGGTGGACGTGTTCCCGGCGGAGCAGCTGCAGCAGCAGGGCACCAACGAGACGAGCATCATCCTCCAGTCGTTGTCGCCCTCGATCAACTTCCCCCGCCAGAGCGTCACCGACGCCGGCGACATCGTGCGGCCGTTCACCCTGCGCGGCCTGAGTCCCGACCATACCCTGGTCCTGCTGAACGGCTGGCGCCGCCACCAGACCGCCCTGGTCAACAACTTCACCTACGGCATGGGGGCCGGGTCCAGCGGCGTGGACCTCAACGCCATCCCCTCGAGCGCGCTCGACCGGATCGAAGTGCTGCGCGACGGCGCCGCGGCCCAGTACGGCTCCGACGCGATCGCCGGCGTGGTGAACCTGGTGCTCAAGGACGGCGCCTTCACCCCGTTCGTGAACGGGGACGTGGGCCGCTACGTCAGCTACGACTATCCCGACGATGGGACCACGGTCAACGTGAACGGCGGCTGGGGCGTTCCGATCGGCGCGGGGTCGCTGGGCCTGTTCGGGGAGTTCCGCGACCGGCAGCCCACCAATCGCGCCTGGGCCGACCCGTTCGAGGTGGCCGGCACCGGCATTCCGGACGAGATCAACGACAAGGGGCAGGTGGTCCACAAGAACAATCCGGTGGAGCAGCCCAACCAGCACTGGGGCGACGGGCTCGAGCGCGATGCCCTCACGTTCGCCAACTTCCGGATGCCGGTGGGGAGCAGCGGGACCGAGATCTACAGCTTCGGCGGGTACAGCCACCGGAACGGTATCGGCAATCCCTACCGGCGCTACTTCGACAGCGCGCGCAACTGGGAAGACATCTACCCGCTCGGCTTCCTTCCCGACATTCAGGGCCTGGTCACCGACTACTCCGCGGCCGGCGGGGTCCGGGGCCTGGTCAAGGGCTGGAGCTACGAGCTGGGCACCGAATTCGGCCACAACGACTTCGACTACCACATCAACAACACCCTCAACGCGTCGCTGGGGCCGTGCCTCGACGTGGCCTGCGCGCCCGGCTCCGACGGCATCCTGGGTACCGACGACGATCCGGGGATCCCGAATCAGCAGAACTTCTTCGCCGGACGGGTGCTGCGCGAGGAATGGATCACCGCGCTCAACATCGCCAAGCCGGTCGAGCTGGGGCTGCCCAACCCGGTGAACCTGGCGTTCGGCACGGCGTTCCGCCGCGAGCGCTATGCCATCCGTGAGGGCGAGCTGGCGTCGTACGTCAACGGCGGGCACGAGGATCAGACCGGCTCGGGCGACCTCGCGCCGGGCGGCTCGCAGTCCTTCCCCGGGTTCGCCCCGGGCGACGCCACCGATCGGCACCGGAACAACTTCAGCCTCTACGCCGACGCGGAAACCAACTTGTCGGAGAAGGTCCTGACCGAGGTGGCGGCGCGGTTCGAGGACTACAGCGACTTCGGCAGCAACGTGAGCTTCAAGGGCTCGGTGCGGTACCAGCCGTCCCGCCGGGTGACGCTGCGCGCCGGGGCCAGCACGGGGTTCCGGGCGCCGGGCCTGAGCCAGGTCGCGTTCAGCAAGGTGGTGACCAACGTCATCGAGGGGAATTTCATCGACGTCGGACTCTTCCCCGCCGACAATCCCGCGGCACAGGCGCTGGGCGCGAAGCCGCTCAAGGAGGAGACGGCGTACAACCTGAGCGCCGGCGTCGTGCTCACGCCGGTGGACAACTTCACCGTGACCGTGGACTACTTCCACATCCGGATCAACGACCAGATCCTGCTCGGCGCGACGTTCGACGACGACGCGACGGTGAACATTCTCACCGCAGCCGGCTTCGACAACATCGGGGGCGTGCAGTACTTCACCAACGGCCTCAACACCCGCACCCAGGGCGTCGACATCACCGCCGGCTACCGGGTGCCCGCGGGCCGCACCGGCACGCTCGATCTTTCGGCGGGCTTCAACTGGACCCAGAACAAGATTCTCGACGTCGATCCGCTGCCCCAGGTGCTGATCGACGCCGGGTCCACCGAGCCCGGGCTGCTCGACTCGGTCACGGCGATCGGCATCCAGGACGAGCGCCCCGACTGGCGCGGCACCCTGCAGGCGAACCTTTCCCTCGGACGGTTCTCCAGCCTGGGGCGCTTCTCGTACTACGGCGGGTTCAGCTCCGCGCAGCCCGGCTTCTGCGACCTCTGCCGCGAGAACTATGGCGGCAAGGGCCTGGCCGACGCGGAGGTGGGCTACCAGTTCAACCTGATCAAGTTCGCGGTCGGCGTGCGAAACCTGTTCGACGTCTACCCCGACCAGCCCAAGTCCCAGGTGATCGTGGACGACACGACCGACCCGCCGACGACGGCAAAAGACTTCAACGACAACTTCGGCACCTTCCCCTGGGCCGCGGCCTCGCCGTTCGGGTATAACGGCCGGTACGTGTATGCGAGGACGGAGGTGCAGCTGGCGTGGTAGGGGCGGAGGGTCGGAGGGTTGAGGTAAGCTGATAGCGGCCTTCCGTGCCCTGAAACACGGAGGGTCGCTTTTTCTATGTACTGCGCTTTGCTGTGCGCCTGTGCGAGCCTACGACCCTCCGCCCGTCCGACTCTCCGACTCTCCGACTCTCCGACCCTCCGCCCCCCTCACCGCCTCGCCGTCGCCAGCGCCGCGCCGAAAAACACGAACGTCGCCCCGCCGACTCGGTTCATCGTCCGGCCGCCGCGCTCGGAGCCCAGCCAGCTCCGGGCGCGCTCGGCGCTCAGGGCGTAGCCCGAGTGGATCAGCACCACGAGCGTGCTGTAGGTCAGCACCAGCACGGCGAACTGCGGGGCCATGGGGCGGGCGTGGTCGAGGAACTGGGGAAAGACCGACAGAAAAAAGAAGATCGCCTTGGGATTGGTGAGCTGAAGCGAGAGCCCCTCCAGGAAGCGCCGGCCGAAGCCCGTGGGCGCGGCGGGGCCGGCCGCGATCGGCGTGGCAGGCGAGCGCCACAGCCGGATGCCGAGGTAGACCAGGTAGGCGGCCCCGACGTACTTCATCACCGTGAAGGCGGCCGCGGAGGTGGCGAGCAGCACGCCGAGGCCGGTGGCGGAGAGGGTGGCGACCGCGAGGGCGCCGGCCGAGATGCCGAGGATGCCGCCGAAAGTACCGCGGAAGCCGTGGCGCAGGGCGTTGGTGAGGGTCATGACGACGCCGGGCCCCGGGCTCAGCACGGTCGTAGCCGCCACCAGCAGGAAGATCGGGTACAGCGCGATCATGGCCGCTCCTGGGATCGTCGTCGATGCAGGCCCGTCGGTATCGGATACGACGTCCGATGGGCCCGGCCGGTGACACCCGGGCCTCGGGTCAGGCCGACACCTCGAGCCCCGCGCCCAACACCGAGGGTCCGGTGGCCAGCATGTCGATGAACCGCCGCAGGTACGCCGGCGGCTGCCGGTCCAGGACCACCGCGTGCCACTGCCGGGTAAGGCCGGACCGGCCGAGGCGCACGGCGACGAGCGTGCCGGCGTCGAGGTGGGGCTGCACCGCCCACCGCGCCAGGATGGTCACCCCGACACCGGCCTTGGCCATCTCGATGATTCCCTCGGTGAGCTGGATGCCTGAAACGCGGGCAGGGGCGGCGCCGTCCTGGGAAAGGAAGTCGCGGACCACCGACGACGCGCTGGGCGGCAGGTCGTAGGTGATGAGATGCTCCGTCGCGAGATCGGCCGGGCGCACCTGGCTCCGGCGGGCCAGCCGGTGCCAGGGTGCCGCGGCGAGCACCATCTCGTCCTTGAACAGCGGGTAGTATCGCAGCCGAGGGTCGGACTCCTCCGAGTGCACGATGCCGAGGTCGATGCGGCCGTCGAGCAGCGCGGCGACCGGGTTCCGGGTCGCGTCGGGGACGATCTGCACGTCGATGTCGGGGTGGTGGGCCCGGAAGGGGGCCAGCACCGGCGGCAGCCAGTGATAGCAGGTGTAGCACTCGGTGCTGAGTCGGATCACGGCCGTGCGCCCGGCGGCCTGGCCCCGGAGCGCCTCCTCCGCCTGGACCAGGTCGGGGACGACACGCCGCGCGGACTGGAGCAGGCGCTCGCCCGCGGGGGTCGGCACCATCCGCCGGCCCAGGCGGTGGAAGAGCGGCAGGCGGAGCCGCCCCTCGAGCTGGAGCAGCTGATGGCTCAGGGCCGACTGGGTGAGGTGCAGGTGCCGGGCCGCCTGGGTGAGCGTCCCATGCTCCGCGACGGCCAGGACCAGCTGCAGGTGCCGAACCTCGAGAATCACGGGGTCCTCCGTCCGCCAAAGGTGGGGCAACGTCAGCCAGCAGGCCAGCGCATAGTTTACCTCAAATTCATGAATTTCGCTCATGGCTGGTCGTAGGCCTCGCATTCGACCGGCGCACCGGCCGGCCGTACCTTCGAGCCGTCCCTCTTTCGGAGCCAACGCATGCAGCCCGTTGCCGTGGCCTTTCCCGCGTACGACATCTACACCACGGAGCAGCTACTCGAGGCCTACCGCGAGGGACCCCAGCGGCTCCGCACCGCGAGCGCGGGCCTGTCGATGGAGCAGATGCGGGCGCGTCCCCGGCCGGGCAAGTGGTCCATTCTCGAGATCCTGCTCCACGTGACCGACTCCGAGCTCTCCGGCGCCATGCGAGTCCGCTACGTGATGGCCCAGCCCGGCACCCGGCTTCCGGGGTACGACCAGGATCTCTGGACCGCCAGGCTCCGGCACAACGAGGCCGACCTGGCGCTGCTCGACGACACGATGGCGCTCTTCCGCCTGCTCCGGCGGGTGACCGGGCGGATCTTCACCGCCGCTCGGGGTGACGACTGGTCCGCCTCGGCCATTCACCCGGACCACGGTGAGATCACCCTGCGGAACCTGCTGGAGCTCTACGCCGACCACAGCGAGCGGCATGTGGAGCAGATCCTGGCGTGCCGGCGGCTGCTGCGGAGTCCGCTGGAAATGGAGTCGTTGTTGCCGAGGAGGCTGTACTAGCGGGCGGACGGTCGGACGGGCGGGCGCAGGGTAGCGCCACGGGCGCGTTCGCGCGCACTGGGGATCTCGTGGAGCGGGCTGGGGTGGCGCACTCGGAGGGCGCGTCAGGGCACGCCACACCACCCAGGATGTTGTAGTCAGGCTCCGAGATGAGGGCGGGCACTGCACCCGGAGAGTGTGTCGCCCCACGGCCCGCGAGTGCACCGTAGCCCGAAGTGCTGGCGGCCCCCGCCCGGGGTGGGCTAAGATTGTCCCACTCCTATGCCCCAATCCTACGATCTCATCGTCATCGGCGGCGGCCATAACGGACTGGTGACCGCCGCCTACCTCGCCCGGCTCGGCGTGAAGGTGGTGGTGCTCGAGCGGCGCGAGGTGCTGGGCGGCGCCTGCGTCACCGAGGAGGTGTGGCCCGGGTACAAGGTGTCCACGGCGGCGTACGTGAACAGCCTGCTCCGGCCCGAGATCATTCGCGAGCTCGAGCTGGCGCGGTAGGCGGAAAGACGGAAAGACGGAAGGACGGAAGGACGGAAGGACCTGCACACCTAACCGGGTCACCGA
>DATEIR010000060.1:0-33897 GCA_035278885.1 Gemmatimonadales bacterium
CCCCGAAGGGCCGGCCCTCTTTTCGCATCCCGCCGAGGCTGCTCAGTCCACGCTCAGCTGCCGCTCCAGCTCGAACCGGACGTCGGTGCCATCGTCGATCTTCTGATCGTGGTTGTCGGTCAGCAGACCCCAGGCGAGCCCGCCGCCCGCCCCCACGACCGCGCCCTGGATGACGCCGGCGCCGGTCACGGCGCCCACGACCGCGCCGGCCGCCGCGCCGACCGCGGTCTTCTTGCCGGTGCTCATGCCGTTGAGGCCGCTGTCGTCGGACTCGGTGTCCGCCTTGGCGTCGGTGGCGGTCACCTGGTGCAGATCCCGGTGAATCTCGACCTCGGTGAGCCGGAGCGTGGCGGCATCCGCCTTCTCCCGGCTCTCGGTCAGCCTGACCTTGGCGTCGGAGCCCGAGGGAATGACCACGTGGCCGTCCACCTTGACGTCGCGCGTGACGTGCGCGTCGAACGTATCGCCGATCCGGTCCTTGCTGAGCGGAACCTCCTCGTCCAGCCGCACCGGAATCGGGGTGCCGGCCGGAATCTCCACGTTGGCGGCTGCCAGCGCTGTCCGCGGCACCGGGATCGGCGCGTCGGCGAGGAAGTAGCTGTCCTGAGGCCGGCCCTGCGCCGCGGCAGGCCCCCCAACCAGCACGCCGGCTCCGACGAGCGCGGCGGTAAGCGCGTGAGTCAGTTGCATCATCTCCTCCTCTGTGAGCCACCGGAGGATAGGCCGTTCTCACGGCGGGGACTGTCCCCCAGATCGCAGCGTGGGAGTGCCGGAGCCCCGCTTCGCCGTGTGACCCACGTCACGCGCCGCCCCAACCACAGGGGCGGGTTTCACTTGCCGCCGGCTTCGGGGCCGACCCTGACACCAGGCACGGCGGCCGCTATGTTTTCCGGCCATGCCCGACCAGCGACAGCTCCTGGATCAGCTCCATCGTCGGCAGGCGCAGGCCGAAGAAGGCGGCGGCGCCACCCGCGTGGCGCAGCAGCACAAGAAGGGCAAGCTCACCGCCCGGGAACGGCTCGACCTCCTGCTCGACGAGGGCAGCTTCGTCGAGCTCGACCGCTTCGTCACCCACCGCTCCACTGATTTCGGCCTCGACCGCCAGATCGTTCCCGGCGACGGGGTGGTGACCGGCTACGGGCGCATCGACGGTCGCCTGGTCTACGTCTTCTCCCAGGACTTCACGGTCTTCGGGGGCTCGCTCAGCGAGGCGCACGCGGAAAAGATCTGCAAGATCATGGATCTCGCGATGCGGAACGGGGCACCGGTCATCGGCCTCAACGATTCGGGCGGCGCCCGGATCCAGGAAGGCGTCGTGAGCCTGGGTGGCTACGCCGACATCTTCCTCCGCAACACGCTCGCCTCCGGCGTGGTCCCCCAGATCTCCGCCATTCTCGGCCCCTGCGCGGGCGGCGCGGTCTACAGTCCCGCGATCACCGATTTCGTGTTCATGGTGCGCGGGGTCAGCTACATGTTCGTCACCGGGCCCAACGTGGTGAAGACGGTCACCCACGAGGAGGTGACCTTCGACGCGCTGGGCGGGGCGGACGTGCACGGAGGGACCTCGGGTGTGGCCCACTTCGTCCACGACTCCGAGGCCGAGTGCCTGCAGGCCGTGCGCGAGCTGGTGGGCTTTCTGCCGCTCAACAATCTGGATGACCCGCCCGAGCGGCCCACCGACGATCCGGTGGACCGCCGCGACGAATCGCTGCTCGACCTCGTCCCCGACAGCCCCACCAAGCCGTACGACATGCACGGCGTGGTGGAACGGATCGTGGACGATGGGATCTTCCTCGAGGTGCAGCGGGGCTACGCCGACAACATTCTCACCGGCTTCGCCCGGCTGGGCGGGCGGCCGGCGGGCATCGTGGCCAACCAGCCCGCGGTCCTCGCCGGGGTGCTGGACATCGCGGCCTCGCTCAAGGCGGCACGTTTCATTCGTTTCTGTGACTGCTTCAACCTCCCGGTCGTCACCTTCGTGGATGTGCCAGGGTTCCTCCCGGGGGTGGCGCAGGAGCACGGCGGGATCATCAAGCACGGCGCCAAGCTGCTGTACGCCTACTGCGAGGCGACGGTGCCGAAGCTGACGGTGATCACCCGCAAGGCCTACGGCGGGGCGTACGACGTCATGAGCTCCAAGCACATCCGGGGCGACGTCAATCTGGCGTGGCCCGGCGCCGAGATCGCCGTGATGGGGGCCAAAGGCGCGGTCGAGATCCTGTTCAAGGACGAGATCGCCCGGAGCGACGACCCCGCCGCCGCCACCAGCCGCCTGGTGGAGGACTACACCGCCAAGTTCGCCCACCCGTATGCGGCGGCCGCCCGGGGGTACATCGACGACGTGATCGACCCGCGGGACACCCGGCCCCGCCTGATCGATGCGCTCCGGACCCTGCGGACCAAGCGGGACCGGAACCCGCCGCGGAAGCATGGCAACCTGCCGCTCTGAGCGGCGTGGTCTGGTCAAACCGCAAACCAGGTGGCATTTTAGGGGCTTGATGAACTTCCGTCGACACCACGGCCAGCCCCACCTGCGGGCCACCGGCGGCGCCCTGCTGGCCAGCGCGCTGCTGGCCGGACCGGCGCTCGGGCAGGCCGCCATCGATCCCAACGTTGCGCCGCGGGCCGCCGCGCTGGAGCGCGAGGGCGAGCGCCCGATGGCGATCGACCTCCTGGGCCAGTATCTCGCCACGGCACCCGACGACGGGAGCGCGTGGCTCCAGCTGGGCCGCTTCTACCTGGCCGACGAACGGGACTGGCACCTCGCCGGACATCGGGGTGATCCCGACGGCGTCCTCTACCTGGACTTCGCGACGACCGCCTTCGAGCAGTCGATCCGGCTCTCGGTGGATTCGGGGATGGTCTTCCGGGGCTATGCCGAGGTGGAGCGCGGAGTCATTCTGCTGGAATCGTCCGGCTGGAACGCGGCCCTGGCCTCGCGGGGGCACGACACCCCGCCGATTCCGCCCTACATCCTCGAGCTCGGCGCCAATCTGCTGAGCTCGTGTCCCTCGGGAGGTGTGCTTCTCACCGGTACCGACCTCGAGAGCCTCTCCGCCTGGTACGGCACCCTCGAAAGCCCCTCCATCGACGTCCTGCTGATCCGCCCCGATCGCTACGCTACCGACTCGCTCTATCGGCTCCGGGTGGCCGAGGCGATGGGCGTGGATCCCGCGCTCCCGGTGCAGCGCGCGCTGGCGGCGGTGGCGCCGCGCCGGCGGCTCTGTCTTTCCCCGGGCGCCGACAGTGCCGCGGCGCCGGCGCTGGCCTGGATGCCGTATCGCCTGGTACGGGTAAGCGGACCGCCGGGACCCACCACCGGAGCGCTCAGCGTCACCGAGCTGATCAAGGCGTCGCGGGGCAACGAGTCGCCCTGGGTCAACGACGTGCGGCAGGTGTACGACCGCGCCGCGGCCCACAACCTCCTCCTCTGCAGCAGTCTCCTTCTCCTCTACGGGGATACCCCGCCGGCCGCCTGCGCCCCGTGAAGCGGGTGCTGGTCGCCAATCGCGGCGAAATCGCTCTTCGCATCATCCGCGCGTGTCACGAAGAAGGTCTCGAGGCCGTCGCCGTGTATTCCGCCGCCGACCGGGCCGCGCCGCACGTGCGGGCGGCGGATCTCGCGGTGCCGATCGGACCGTCGGCGCCGAGCGAGAGCTACCTGGTCATCGAGCGCCTGCTGGAAGCCGCCGAGCGCACCGGAGCCGATGCGATCCATCCCGGCTACGGCTTTCTCGCCGAGCGCGCCGCGTTCGCGCAGGCGGTGCAGGAGGCGGGGCTCGTCTTCGTCGGCCCACCAGCCGCGGCCATTCGCGCCATGGGCGACAAGACCGAAGCGCGCCGGCGCATGCTGGCCGCCGACGTACCCGTCGTCCCCGGCGCGCAGGAGCCGATCCGGGACGTGGGCCCGGCCCTCGCGCTCGCCCGCGAGATCGGATACCCCGTGCTGGTAAAGGCGGCAGCCGGTGGAGGAGGAAAGGGCATGCGGGTCGTGCACCAGCCCGAGCAGCTGGAGGCGGCGCTCGCCACCGCCGCCTCCGAGGCGCGCAAGGCCTTCGGCGATCCCAGCGTGTACCTGGAAAAGCTCATCCTGGAGCCGCGGCACGTCGAGATCCAGATCCTCGCGGATCGGGAGCGCACCGTTCACCTGGGCGAGCGGGAATGCTCGATCCAGCGGCGCCACCAGAAACTGGTGGAAGAGTCGCCGTCGGTCGCGGTCACCCCCGAGATCCGCGAGTGGATGGGCGCGGCCGCCGTCGCCGCGGCGCAGGCGGTGGGTTACCTCGGCGCGGGCACCTGCGAGTTCCTCCTGGCCGCGGACGGCAGCTTCTACTTCCTCGAGATGAACACCCGGATCCAGGTCGAGCATCCCGTGACCGAGCTGGTGTACGGGGTGGACCTGGTGCGAGAGCAGCTCCGGATCGCCGGCGGCCAGCCCATGCGGGTTGCCGCCGGCTGGCTCCATCCCCGCGGCTGGGCCATGGAGTGCCGCATCACCAGCGAAGATCCGGCGAACGGCTTCCTGCCTTCCACCGGTCGGATCGAATTCCTCCGGGTGCCGGGCGGCCCGGGAGTGCGCTGGGACGGCGGCGTCGAGGTGGGCGACGAGGTGAGCCTGTTCTACGACTCACTGCTCGCCAAGCTGATCGTGTGGGCGCCGACCCGCGCCGAAGCGATCGACCGGATGGCGCGCGCCCTGGACGAGCTGGTGATCGCCGGCGTCAGCACCAACGTGGGCTTCCACCGTCGGCTCCTGGCGGACCCCGACTTCCGGGCCGGCGCCATCGACATCCAGTTTCTCGACCGGCGCCCCGACCTGCTCACCCCGGCGCTGACCGAGCGGGAAGCTCTCGAGCTGGCGGTCGCCGCCGCGCTGGCGGAGGAGGAGGCGCGGGCCTCTCGGCGGCCGGCGGTGGCCAACGGGGAGCACGGCAGCCGCGCGTGGCTGGAGCGCGGCCGCCTGGAGGGCCTCCAGTGAGCGCGGTGCGCATTCTCCGCATCGCGGCCGGAGGCGACGGCGTAGGGCGGCTGGAGGACGGGCGGGCCGTCTTCGTGCCCCGGAGCGCGCCCGGCGACCTGGTCGAGCCGATCGACCTCCGATCGCAGCGCCGGTTCGCGCGTGCCCGGGTGGGGCGCGTGCTGGAGCCCGGCCCCGACCGGATCGAGCCGCCCTGCCCGCATTACGTCCTGGACGAATGCGGTGGTTGTCAGCTCCAGCACCTCGCGCCCGCCGCCCAACGCCAGGCGCGACGAGGCATCGTCGGCGACGCGCTCCGCCGTCTCGCTCGCCTCGACGCGGCCGACCCCGAGCTCGAGCCCGCCGCCCGCGAGCTCGAGTACCGCACCAAGATCACCCTGCATGCCGACGCAGGGACCGGTTCCATCGGGCTGCACCGGTATGGCCGGGCGGATGAGGTCTTCGAGCTCCGACGCTGCCTCATCACCGTGGCCGAGCTCAACCGGCTGTGGGCCGTTCTCGCGGAACACCGCCGTCTCTTTCCACGGCGCCTGCAGACCCTGATGCTGCGGCTCGATCGGCGAGGGGAGTGTCACGCCGTCTTTCAGGGCGCGCGCGGGGCCGCATGGTCGAACGCCGCCGCTCTCCGCGACGCGCTCGCTGCCGACGGGGTCGAGGCGACGATCTGGTGGCGAGAGGAAGGCGGCGAGCCCCGAAGCGTCGCGGGAGGCGGCGACCCGTTCCCGGCGACCGTGTTCGAGCAGGTGCATCCGGCGATGGGCGACCGGGTCCGCGCCTTCGCGGTCGACGCGCTGGGCCGCGCGGCCGGACGTCTGGTGTGGGACCTGTATGCCGGCATCGGCGAGACCACGGCCATGCTGGCCTCGGCCGGCGCGAGGGTCCAGAGCGTCGAGTCGGATGAGCGCGCGGTCGCCGAGGCGGAGGCTCGGGGCCCCTCGGCGCGTCGGCTCACCGGACGGGTCGAGACCGTGCTCGGCCGTCTCGGCGCGCCGGATCTCGTGGTCACCAACCCGCCGCGCGCCGGCATGGATCCGCAGGTGCCGGCCGAGCTGGAGCGCCGCCGGCCGGAACGGATCGTGTACATCTCCTGCGATCCGGCCACCCTGGCCCGGGACCTCGCGCGCCTCGGCAGCTATCGCCTCGGCGAGCTTCGCGCGTTCGATCTCTTCCCCCAGACGGCCCACGTGGAGACCGTCGCGGTGCTGGAGCGCGCATCGTGAAGTACATCGTGACGGTGGCGGGGCGGGAGCTCGAAGTCCGGATCGATGGCGATCAGGTGCAGGTGAGCGGCCGGAGCGTGTCCGCCGCGCTCAGCCGGGTGCCGGGGACGCCATTGCGTCATCTCCTGGTCGATGGCCGCCCGTCGACGCTGGTGATCGAGGAGAACGGACGCGGCCAGTGGACGATCGGCGCCCGGGGCGAGCGCTGGGACGTCGAGGCGGTGGACGAGCGCACCCGCCACATCCGGAGCCTCACGGGCGGCGCCGACCGCGAGCGCGGGGCGGCAGCGCTGAAGGCACCCATGCCCGGCCTCGTGGTCCGGGTTCTGGCCGAGCCGGGTCAGCCGGTGGCCAAGGGCGCCGGGGTGGTGGTGCTCGAGGCCATGAAAATGGAGAACGAGCTCAAGGCGTCGGCCGACGCGAAGGTCAAGGCGGTGCGGGTCCAGGCCGGCGAGCCGGTCGAGAAGGGCCAGGTGCTGGTGGAGTTCGAATAGGGTGAGGACCGCGGTGGCGCTCGAAGTGCTCGAAGGAATCCACAGTCCGGAGCTCGGCAACCAGCGCGACGTGCTGGTGTACCTTCCTCCCTCCTACCATCGGAGCGACCGCTCCTACCCGGTCCTCTATATGCAGGACGGCCAGAACCTCTTCGACGCGAGCACCAGCTTCGCCGGCGAATGGGGCGTGGGCCGGGCGATGAACGCCGCGGCGCGTCGAGGACACGAGGCGATCGTCGTGGGCATCCCCAACATGGGCCCCGAGCGGCTGGACGAGTACTCGCCGTTTCCCGATACGGCGGCGGGCGGCGGCGGGAAGGGCGCCGCGTACGCCGACTTCCTGGCCGGCACTCTCAAGCCGATCATGGACGAGCGCTTCCGCACCGTACCCGGCCGGGAGCAGACGGTGGTGGCCGGCTCCTCCATGGGCGGGCTGATCAGCCTGGTGACCCTGTTCCGCCATCCCGAGACCTTCGGCGCGGCCGGGGTGCTCAGCCCTTCGCTGTGGTTCGCAGGAGGCGCTATCTTCTCGGAGGTCGAGCGGTCCCCGTACCTGCCCGCCAGGATCTATCTCGACATCGGTGTCCAGGAAGGCCCGGAACACGTGGCCAACGCCCGTCGGATGCGCGATCTCCTCCTGAGCAAGGGCTGGCGGATCGGGTCCGACCTCCGCTGGCTCGAGTCGCGGTCGGGGCGCCACGACGAGCGCTCCTGGGGCCGTCGGTTCGCCCGGGCGCTTCCCTTTCTCCTCGGCATGGCGTGAGTCCGTGAACGTCGAACACCACCGCTGGCACAGCCCCGCCCTCGATCGCGACATGAGCCTCCTGGTCTTCGGACACGGCGGCGCCCGGGTCCTGGTGTTTCCCACCTCCCTCGGCACCTGCTCCGAATGGCCCGACCGGCGGATGCACGAGGTGCTGGGCGAGCACATCTCCAGGGGCTGGATCCAGCTCTTCTGCGTGGACCAGGTGCACAGCGAGAGCTGGTACGCCGATCACCTGCACCCTGGCGCCCGGGCCTGGCGGCACCTGCAGTACGACCGCTACCTGCTCGACGAGGTGCTTCCGTTCACGGCGTGGAAGAACCCCAATCCGTACCTCGTCACGGCCGGGGCGAGCTTCGGCGCCTACCACGCGGTCTGCTTCGGCTTCCGCCATCCGGAGCGGGTCAATCGGATCATCGGCCTCAGCGGGCTCTACGACATCAAGCGCCAGACCGGCGGCTACTCCGACGCCAACGTCTACGCCGCCAATCCCCAGGACTTCATCCGCCACGAGCATGATCCCGCCCGGCTGGACGCGCTCCGCCGGCAGGACATCATCCTCGCGATCGGCCGGGACGATCCCAATTGCGAGGACAATCGGGCCCTGTCCACGGCGCTCTGGGACAAGAGGATCGGCAACGCGCTCCGGGTCTGGGACGGATGGTGCCACGACTGGCCCTACTGGGAGCGGATGATGCTGCAGTACATCGGGGGGCACGACTGACCACCGCCATCGGGAAGGACGCCGCACGCATGCCCAAACGCATCGGTCTCATCGTCGGCCGGGAGTGGTCGTTCCCCCCGGCGTTTCTGGAGGAGGTCCGCCGCCGCAACGCCGGCGTCGAGGCCGAGTTCGTCAAGATCGGCGCCCCGGCGATGACCGACGTGCCGCCGTACGACGTCGTCATCGACCGGATCTCCCACGAGGTGCCGTTCTACCGCACCTACCTGAAGCAGGCGGTGGTGCAGGGGGTCACCGTCATCAACAACCCCTTCATGTGGACCGCCGACGACAAGTTCTTCGGCGCGGCGCTCGCCAGCAGGCTCGGCGTGGCCCATCCGAAGACTCTGGCGCTGCCCAACAAGGCGTACATCCCCGGCATCGTGCCCGACGAGAGCCTCCGGAACCTGGTCTACCCGCTCGACTGGGCCGGCATCGTGGAGCACATCGGCCTGCCCTGCATCCTCAAGGATGCTCACGGCGGCGGGTGGAAAGAGGTCTACGTCTGCCACACGCTCGACGAGCTGATTCACCACTATGACAACTCCGGCCTCCTCACCATGGTGGTGCAGGAGTTCATCCGCTGGGATCAGTTCGTGCGCTGTCTCTGCATCGGGCAGGAGCAGATCCTGCCGATGAAGTACGATCCGAGGGAGCGGCGCTATCTGGTGGAGCATGCCCATCTCTCGTCCGAGCTCGGGTCCCGCGTGGTCCAGGATGCGCGGACCCTGGTCCAGGCCCTGGGATACGACATGAATTCGATCGAGTTCGCCATCCGGGACGGCATTCCGTACGCGATCGACTTCATGAACCCCGCGCCGGACATGGACGTCAATTCGCTCACCCCGCACTACTTCGAGTGGGTCGTGGGGCGGATGGCCGATCTGGCGATCAGGCTCGCGCTCGAGCCGCGGCCGCAGGCGAGGGAGATGCGCTGGCACGCCCTGTTCGGCGGCGACGTCGGCGGCGCCAGGGCGCCCGCTCTGACGCCGCCCGCCATGCCTCGGCGTCCGACGGCGGGACGCCCGGCGTGATCGCTTCCCCGGCCGACGCCGTCGCCGCCTATCACGACCTGCTCACCGACGAGGTCGCGGGCGAGACCCAGGCGCAGCTGGAGTCGCAGCTGCGCGGCCGGGGACTGTATTTCGGCGATCGCCCGCTCTGCACCGTGGTGCGGCCGCGGCTCATGACCCCGGCGCAGCACCGGGCGCTGCAGACCGCGGTGGCGGAGATCGCCCGCGCGTTCGGCCGGGCCCACCAGGCCGCGATGGCCGACCCGGCCGTGCGGGCCCAGTTCGGGCTCGAGCCCTGGGAAGAGCGGCTCATCGCCGCCGACCCCGGCTTCGCGGAGCCGAGCCCGACCTCCCGGCTCGACGCCTTCTTCCTCGATGACGGGACCCTCCGCTTCACCGAGTACAACGCCGAGACCCCGGCGGGCGCGGGGTACAACGACGCGCTCTCGACCGTGTTCTATGGGCTGCCGGTCATGCGGCGATTCCTGCGCCGGCACGATGTCCGGCCGCTGCCGGCGCGCCACGGCGTGCTTCGTGTGCTGCTCGACGCGTACGAGCAGTGGGGCGGCCGGCGCTCGCCCCCGGCGGTGGCCATCCTCGACTGGAGCGACGTTCCCACCTACAGCGAGTTCCTCCTCTTTCGCGACTACTTCCGGGAGCAGGGCGTGGCGTGCACCATCGCCGACCCGCGGGAGGTGGAGTACCGCGGCGGGCGGCTTCGCGCCGGCGACTTCGAGATCACCCTGGTCTACAAGCGGGTGCTGCTGAGCGAGCTGGTGAGCCGGGAAGGGGAGGACAACGCCGTGCTCCGGGCGGTACGCGACGGCGCGGTGTGCATGGTCAATCCGATCCGCTGCAAGCTGCTCCACAAGAAGACCAGCCTGGCGGTGCTGAGCGACGAGCGCAACGCCGGACTGTTCAGCGGGGAGGACCGCGCGGCCATCGCCAGGTACATCCCGTGGACCCGGCGGATGGAGGAGCGGCGGACCGTCGTTCGGGGCACCCCGATCGACCTGGTGCCCCACGTGCTCCGCTCCCGCGACTGCCTCGTGCTCAAGCCGAGTGACGACTACGGCGGGGCGGGGATCGTGCTGGGTTGGGAAGTGGACGACGCCGCGTGGGAGGCGGCCGTCCGCGCGGCGCTGGACCGGCCCTACATCGTCCAGGAGCGGATCGTGCTCCCGTCCGAGGCCTACCCCAGCGTGGTGGACGGGCAGGTGCAGATCCGGGATCGCATGTTCGACACCGCCCCCTTCGTCGCCCACGGCGAGTCGGTGGACGGGTGCCTGACCCGCCTCTCGACGGCGGCCCTGCTCAACGTCACCGCGGGCGGGGGCTCGACCGTCCCCACCTTCGTGGTGGAGCCGCGGTAACTCTCAGCGAGACTGCCATGAAAGCGCCATCGCTCACCCTCGGCATCGAGGAAGAATATCAGATCATCGACCCGGAGACGCGGGAGCTCCGCTCCTACATCACCGAGATCCTGAGCGGCGATCACCTCGTCCTCGGCGAGGTGAAGCCGGAGCTGCACCAGTCGATGGTCGAGATCGGCACCAAGGTCTGCAGCACCCCCGCGGAGGTGCGGGCCGAGCTGGTGCGGCTTCGGCGGCACGTGATGGATCTCGCGGGCAAGAAGGGACTGGTGATCGCCGCCGCGGGGACCCATCCGTTTTCCTCCTGGATCACCCAGGAGATCACCCCGCTCGAGCGCTACATGGGCGTGCGCCAGGACCTGGCCGACCTCGCGCAGCAGCTCCTCATTTTCGGCACCCACGTGCACATCGGCATCGAGGACCGGGACTTTCTCATCGACGCGATGAACGTGGCCCGCTACTTCGTGCCCCACGTCCTCACCCTCTCCACCAGCTCGCCCTTCTGGATGGGGCGCGAGACCGGGTTGAAGTCGTATCGAAGCATCATCTTCCGGAACTTCCCGCGAACCGGGATCCCGCCCGTGCTGGAATCGGGCACCGCCTATGCGGCCCTGGTGGACACCCTGGTGCGCACGGGCTGCATTCCCAACGCCAGCAAGATCTGGTGGGACGCCCGACCCAACCACAGCTACCCGACGCTCGAGTTTCGGGTGTGCGACGTCTGCACCCGGGTGGACGAGGCGGTCTGCGTGGCGGCGATTCTGCAGGCGATCGTCGCCAAGCTGTGGAAGCTCCGGCGCGACAACATGACGTTCCGGGTCTACCCGACGGCGCTCATCGAGGAGAACAAGTGGCGGGCGGTGCGCTACGGACTCGACGGGCGCCTGGTGGACCTGGGGAAGGATCAGGAGCTGCCTGCCCGGGCCCTGGTTCGGGAGTTGCTGGAGTGGTTCGTGGACGACGTCCTCGACGAGCTTGGAAGTCGCAAGGAGGTGGAGTACGCCTTCACCATCCTGGAGCAGGGGACCAGCGCCGACCGGCAGCTCGCCCGGTTCCGCGAGACCGGCGACCTCAAGGCCGTGGTGGACAGCCTGATCTCCGAGACCGCGGAGGGGGTGATAGATTCGGTGGAACCGGTGCCCGCGGCTCGGCGTTAACCCCCGAAACGACCGAGCCGCCCACCAACCCCGGACGGGCTATGCCGACACGGCCGATCATCGGAGTGCCGACTCAGACACTGGAAGAGATCCCGGGCGAATTGCCGCGCTGCTGGGTGATGAGCCAGCAGTACGTGCGCGTCCTGGTGGCGGCCGGGGCGGTGCCCTGGATCATTCCGCTGCTCCAGGGCGACCGGGACACCCTCCGGGCCATCTATGACCGGCTCGATGGGGTCTTCCTGCCGGGTGGCGTGGATCTCCACCCGGTGGCGTACCAGGAGGAGCCCACGCCGCTCTGCGGACGCACCGATCCCGACCGGGATGAGACGGAGCTCGCCCTGACCCGCTGGGCGATGGAGGACCACAAACCCGTCCTGGCCGTGTGCCGGGGTGTCCAGGTCCTCAACGTCGCCGCCGGCGGGACGGTGCATCAGGACCTGGCCGCCGGCATGCCCGGGTCGATCAAGCACGACTACTTCCCCGGCCAGGGCCCCTACACCCGCGACCTTCTGGTCCACGAGGTCCGGATCCCCTCCGACACCCGGCTCGGTCGCCTGCTCGAGACCCCGACCATTCGGGTCAACAGCATGCACCATCAGGGGATCAAGCGCCTCGCCGATGGCCTCCGGCCCAACGCCTTCGCGCCCGACGGCTTGATCGAGGGGGTCGAATCCCCCAACGGGCACTTTCTCCTCGGAGTCCAGTGGCATCCGGAAGCACTGGCGGAGCGGGATCCGGCGATGCGCCGTCTGTTCGGGGCGTTCGTCGAGGAGGCGGGAAGGTAGGGCGCGGAGGGAAACGCCCGAAGCGGAAACACAGGGCGCTCGCGAGAAGTCCCTCGCGTCGCCCTCCCCCGAAGCAATACTTCACACGACGGGACGCGATGACTCTCGGCTCCGGCTTTCTGGATCAGGTGAACCGGGCATTCGACCGTGCCTCCAGGTTCACCGCGCACGACCCCACCCTGCTCACCAATATCAAGGCATGCAAGAACCTGTTCTACACCAGCTTCCCTATTAAGCGGGACGACGGCCGGATCGAGGTGATGCACGCCTGGCGGGCGGAGCACAGCCACCACAAGCTCCCCTGCAAGGGCGGAATCCGCTATGCCGAGACGGTGGACGCAGAGGAGGTGCAGGCGCTGGCCGCCCTGATGACGTACAAATGCGCCTTGGTGGACGTCCCCTTCGGCGGGGCCAAAGGTGGAATCCGGATCGATCCCCGGCGTTACTCGGTCGGCGAGCTGGAGCGGATCACCCGGCGCTACGTCTTCGAGCTGGTGCGTAAGAACTTCATCGGGCCCGGGCTCGACGTCCCCGCGCCCGATGTGGGCACCGGCTCGCGCGAGATGGCCTGGATCGCTGACACTTACACCCAACTCCGCCCCGGTGAGCTCGACGCGCTCGGCTGCGTCACCGCCAAGCCGGTGAGCGCCGGTGGGATCCGGGGTCGGACCGAGGCGACCGGGCGAGGAGTTTTCTTCGGTGCCCGCGAAGTCTGCCGGGTGGCGGAAGACATGAAGGCGCTCAAGCTGAGTCCGGGCATCGAGGGCAAGCGGGTGGTGGTCCAGGGCCTCGGCAACGTGGGTTATTTCGCCGCCAAGTTTTTCCAGGCTGCCGGCGCGATTCTGGTCGGGCTTGCCGAATACGAGGGCGCGATCGCCAACCCGGACGGACTGGACCTGGAGAAAGTGATGGCGCACCGGCGGGAGCGAGGCACGCTGCTCGGCGCCCCCGGTGCGAAGGATCTCGCCCGGCGGGAAGACGCACTCGAGCTGGACTGCGACCTCCTGGTCCCGGCGGCCATGGAGCGGGTGATCACCGCCGACAACGCTCCCAAGGTCAAGGCGCGCATCGTGGTCGAGGGAGCGAACGGCCCCACCACTCTCGAGGCTGACGAGATCCTGGCCAAGAAGGGGGTCATGGTGATCCCCGATGCCTACGTCAACGCCGGCGGCGTCACCGTTTCCTACTTCGAGTGGGTCAAGAACCTTGGCCACGTCCGATTCGGGCGGATGCAGAAGCGATACGAAGAGGGGGCCTATACCCGCTTGCTGCAGACCGTCGAAGGAGTGACCAGCCGCCGGTTCACTCCAGAAGAGGTCGAACGGGTCACCCAGGGACCAAGCGAGGAGGACCTGGTGCGCTCGGGCCTGGAAGAGACCATGATCGGGGCCTACCATCCGATCCGGGAGACCTGGAAGCAGCACCGCGGCGAGGTCGACCTCCGGACCGCGGCCATGATCGTGGCCATCGATAAGGTGGCGCAGAGCTACGCGCAGCTGGGGATATTTCCGTAAGTCGATGAGGGAACAGGCCAAGGGGGAAAGGGGAAGGGGCTCGCGACATGCTCCTCGTGAGCCGCCTTCCCCTGTCCCCTTTCCCCTCCTTGACCGCCGCCGTCCAAAGTCGCTATCTTGTGAGTCTGTCCCAGTTTGGACCCCGCTTTAGCCCAGAGGCAGCAGAAGCATGAAGACCTTTACCGCCACGCCCGACGACATCAGCCACGACTGGCACGTCGTGGATGCCGCCGGGGTGCCGCTCGGCCGTCTGGCCAGCGTCGTGGCCCAGCTCATTCGCGGCAAGCACAAGCCGACCTACACCCCGCACATGGACGGGGGCGACTTCGTGGTGGTCGTCAACGCCGCCAAGGTCCGGCTCAGCGGCCGCAAGCTGGATAACAAGAAGTACTTTTCCCACACCGGCTACATGGGCCACGAGCGGCTGACCGCCGCGCGCGACCTGCTGGCCAAGCATCCCGACCGCGTCATCGAGAAGGCGGTCTTCGGCATGCTGCCCAAGACCTCGCTGGCCCGGCAGAAGCTCCGGGGCAAGCTCAAGGTCTACGCCGGCGCGGAGCACCCGCACTCGGCGCAGCAGCCCAAGCCGTTCTCCGTCACTCCGTCCAAGGTGAGCGCATGACCGCCGCCCCTGAATTCCGCTGGCAGGCGGTCGGCCGCCGCAAGACCAGTGTCGCCCGGGTGTACCTGACGCCGGGCACCGGCAAGTGGGACATCAACGGCCGTACCCTGGGCGACTATTTCCCCCGCCCCTCGCTGGTGCAGCACATCCAGCAGTCGTTCACCGCCACCGACACACTGGGCGCCTTCGACGTGCGGGCCCACGTGAACGGCGGCGGCCAGGCGGGGCAGGCGGGCGCGCTGCGCCTCGCCATCGCGCGCGCGCTGGTCGGTGCCGATGGCCAGCACCGGACCAAGCTCCGTGGCGCGGGACTGCTGACGCGCGATCCTCGCGCCGTCGAGCGCAAGAAGCCCGGCCGTCCGGGAGCGCGGAAGCGGTTCCAGTTTAGCAAGCGCTAGACGCACGGACGCAGGGTCGCAGGGACGCAGATGCTGCGACCCTGCCCCTCTGCGACCTCGCGTCCCAGCGCCATCTCTCACACCGGCGGGATTTCGCACCGGGTGTCCTTCGGAAAAACCGAAGGATCGGCGCGAAAGATGAACCCGGTGGACGACCAACCACCCAGATCGGAAGGACTCCAGTACCCGCATGGCACAGCCCCAACTGCAGGACCTGCTCGAGGCCGGCGTTCATTTCGGCCATCAGACCCGCCGCTGGAACCCGAAGATGCGTCGGTTCATCTTCGCCGAGCGCTCCGGCATCTACATCATCGATCTCCAGAAGACGCTGCGGCAGATCCAGAAGGCTCAGGAGCTGCTCGCCAGCGTGGTGCTCAAGGGCGACGGCGTGCTCTTCGTCTGCACCAAGAAGCAGCTCAAGGCCATCGTGCAGGCCGAGGCCCAGAGCTGCAACTCGTTCTACGTGACCGAGCGCTGGCTGGGCGGCATGCTCACCAACTTCCAGACGCTCAAGAAGCAGATCCGCCGCCTCCGGGAGCTGGAGCAGGGCGCGGCCGACGGCGACTTCGAGAACTACACCAAGAAGGAAAAGCTCCTCTTCGAGCGCGAGCGGGTGAAGCTCTCCCGCAACCTCGAAGGCATCAAGCAGATGGGCCGCCTGCCGGGCGCGCTCTTCATCGTGGATGCCAAGAAGGAGAAGATCGCGGTGGCCGAGGCCAACAAGCTCGGCATCCCGGTGGTCGCCATCGTGGACACCAACGCCGACCCCGACGTCATCACCGTGCCGGTCCCCGGCAACGACGACGCCATCCGCTCGGTCTCCCTCATCACCGCGGCGCTGGCCGACGT
Organism: Gemmatimonadales bacterium; assembly: GCA_035278885.1. GTDB lineage: Bacteria > Gemmatimonadota > Gemmatimonadetes > Gemmatimonadales > GWC2-71-9 > CAVVWJ01. Next base: position 15,888 of record DATEIR010000060.1, read on the forward strand.
GATCAAGGAAGCCCGGGCCCAGATGCCGATGCGCGAAGTGACCGAGGACCTCGAGGCCGAGACCTACAGCACCGACGCCGGCTCCGAGGGCGATGCCGACGCCGATCGCAAGCGCCGCCGGCCCCGCCGCAAGCGGCGGCCGAAGCCCGAGGCCATCGCGGCCCGGCTCAAGACCGAGGGCGAGGCCGCGGCCGAGCCGACGCCCGCCTCGGCGGGCGAGGGCGCCTAACCAGCGTCGCCGCGGCGCGGGTCACCCTGAGACGGCGAAGGGGGCATACCCATGGGCATGTCCCCTTCACTGCGTTTCAGGATGACGCCGCCGGACCGCGGCCTTACTATTCAGCCCGACGAACGACCCCGTGAGGATGACATGGCGAGCCTGACGATTTCCCCGAAGGACGTAAGCGAGCTCCGCGCCCGCACCGGCGCCGGGATGATGGACTGCAAGCGGGCCCTGGAAGAGGCCGGCGGCGACATGGAGAAGGCGTCGGAGATCCTGCGGAAGAAGGGGATCGCCAAGGCCGAGAAGCGCTCCGGCCGCACGGCCTCCCAAGGGCTGGTGGTGAGCTACATCCACCACAACCATCAGGTCGGCGTGCTGCTCGAGCTCAACTGTGAGACCGACTTCGTGGCCCGGAACGACGCCTTCGGCCACCTGGCCCGCGAGATCGCCCAGCACGTGGCCGCGGCCGATCCGATCGGGGTCAACCCCGAGGACGTGCCTGCCGACCTGATCGAGCGGGAGCGGCGCATCGCCGAGGAGCAGGTGGCCGCGGAGAAGAAGCCGGAGCAGATCCGGGCCAAGATCGTCGATGGCAAGGTCAAGAAGTTCGTCGCCGAGCGCACCCTGCTGGAGCAGCCGTTCGTGAAGAACGACAAGATCACCGTGGGCGAGCTGATCAAGGAGGCGTCGGGCAAGCTGGGCGAGACCATCTCGGTTCGCCGCTTCGCCCGGTTCCAGGTCGGGGCGGCCTGATGGCCCTGGCCTATACCCGCGCCCTGCTCAAGCTGTCGGGCGAGGCGTTGGGGGGCGAGAAGGGAAGCGGCCTCGACTTCCATACCGTCGAGGCGTTCGCGCAGGAAATCAAGTCGGTGCACGCCCTCGGCGTGCACCTGGCACTGGTGGTGGGCGGCGGCAACATCATCCGCGGCACCACCGCGAGCCGGGAAGGGATCGACCGGGTCTCGGCCGACTACATGGGCATGCTGGCCACGGTCATCAACGCCCTCGCCCTGCAGGACGTGCTGGAGAAGGTGGGAGTCAATACCCGGGTGATGACGGCGATTCGCATGGAGTCGGTGGCCGAGCCGTACATCCGCCGCCGCGCCATCCGGCACCTGGAAAAGGGCCGGGTCATCATCTTCGCCGCGGGCACCGGCAATCCGTTCTTCTCGACCGACACCGCCGGCGTGCTCCGGGCCCTCGAGATCGAGGCCCAGGTGATCCTCAAGGCCACCAACGTGGACGGGATCTACACCGGCGACCCGCGGACCGACCGCGCCGCGACCTTCATTCCCGAGCTCAGCTACCAGGAAGCGATCGTCAAGAACTACGCCGTCATGGATGCCAACGCCTTCGGGCTCTGCAAGGCCAACCAGCTGCCGATCGTCGTCTTCAACATCAACCAGCCCGGCGCCATCCGGCGCGTGCTCGAGGGCGACCGGGTAGGGACCATCGTCCGATGAGTAGCATCGCCGATCTCACGAAGCATGCCCGCGAGCTGATGCACAAGGCGATCGAAAGCACCAAGCGGGAGTTCAGCACCATCCGCAGCAACAAGGCGAGCCCTTCGCTGCTCGACCTGGTGCGGGTCGAAGCCTATGGCAACCCGATGCCGCTGAACCAGGTGGCGATGGTCGCCGCTCCCGAGCCCCGCCTCATTACCGTCCAGCCGTTCGACAAGTCGCTCACCCAGGCCATCGAGAAGGCGATCCGCGAGGCCGACCTCGGCCTCAATCCGGCCACCCAGGGCAACCTGATCCGGGTACCGCTGCCGGCCCTGAGCCAGGAGCGCCGCAAGGAACTGGTCAAGGTGGTGCATAAGCTGGCCGAGGAAGGGCGTATCGCCGTGCGCCACGCCCGCACCGACGCGATCTCGCGGATCAAGAAGCTCGAGCACGTCTCCGACGACGACAAGACCCGGGGCGAGAAGGAAGTCCAGAAGCTCACCGACGACCATATCAAGCAGATCGACGGCCTGATTCACGCCAAAGAGGCCGAGATCATGGAGGTCTGAGCGATGGCCGACGACCTCCTGCAGCGGCTCCGGGTGCACGGCGCGGTGCCGGCCCACGTGGCCATCATCATGGATGGCAACGGCCGCTGGGCCAAAGGGCGCTCGCTCCCGCGTCCGCTGGGGCACCACGCCGGCATGACGGCGGTGCGGGAAGTGGTCGAGGGCGCGCTTGCGGCGGGCGTCGGCGTGCTGACGCTCTTCGCCTTCAGTCAGGAAAACTGGCAGCGGCCGGCGCTCGAGATCGACGCCCTGATGAGCCTGCTGGAGGAGTACATCGCCAAGGAGGCCGACGAGCTTCGGGAGCAGGGCGTCTCGGTCCGGATCCTGGGCGACATCGACCGGCTCACCGGCGGCGCCCGCCGGGCGGTGGATCGGATCGTGGCCGACACGGCGGGCGGCGCCGCGCTCGCGCTCAACCTCTGCATCTCCTACAGCTCCCGGGCCGAGATCGCGCGGGCGGCGCGGCTCCTCGCCGAGGAAGTCGCCGCCGGCCGACTCGACCCCTCGGCGGTCGACGAAGAAGCGCTCGGGCGGCAGCTGTACACGGCCCCGTGGCCCGATCCGGACCTGCTCATTCGTACCTCCGGCGAGATGCGGATCTCCAACTTCCTGCTCTGGCAGCTGGCCTATGCCGAGCTCTACGTCACGCCGGTGCTCTGGCCCGACTTCACCCGCCGGCACCTCTTCGAAGCCATCCTCGAGTTCCAGCGGCGCGACCGCCGGTTCGGGCGCGTCTCGGCCTGATGGACGCGGAGCTGGTCCGGCGGATCGCCTTCGCCGCCATCGCCATCCCCCTCGCGCTGCTCATCGTGTGGTACGGCGGGCTGCCCTTGGCCGCCCTGCTCGCCGCGGCGTCGGCGCTCGGCACGGCCGAGCTGTTCGGGCTGGCCGAGCGGACGGGCGTCCGACCAGCCCGGGTACTGGGTGCGGTGAGCGCGGCGGCCATCGCGCCGCTCGCGTATCTGGTGGTCACCCAGCCGGGGCTCCGGGCCGCGGTCGACCGTGCCGGGCTGCTGCTGGCTGCGCTCTGGCTGATCGCGGTCCTCAGCTGGGTGCTGGCGGTACGCCGTCCAACCGACCGGCCGCTCGAGGCCGCCGCCGTCACCCTGCTTGGGGTGGCCTACACCGGCGCGCTGCCGGCCTTTCTCGTCGCCATCCGGCACGGCCAGCTTCCGCTCAAGAGCTGGGCCGGCGCCTGGCTGGTCTTCTTCCCTCTGGTGGTGACCTGGGTCTGCGACTCGGCGGCGATGTTCGGAGGCCGTACCCTCGGCGGCCCCAAGCTCGCGCCGACGGTCAGTCCGGGAAAGACCCGCTCCGGAACGGTGGCGGGAATCCTGGGAGCGCTGCTGGTGGCGCCGCTCTTCACCGGACTGGTCTTCCCCCGGGTGGGCGTGAGCCTGGGTCTGGTGCCGGCGCTCGCCATCGCCGGGGTGCTCTCGATCGTGGGACAGATCGGGGACCTCGCCGAGTCGCTGTTCAAGCGCGAGGCGGGGGTGAAGGACTCGAGCCACCTGATCCCGGGGCACGGCGGCGTGCTCGACCGGCTCGACTCGCTCTACTTCGTGGTGCCGGTGGCGGCCGCGATGTACCGCGCGTTCGGGGTCATCTGATGATCGGCGTCGCGGTGCTCGGCTCGACCGGCTCGATCGGCCGGAGCGCTCTCGAGGTGCTGCGGCGCCAGCGCGATCACTTCCGCGTCGTGGCGCTCACCTGCGGCCGCAACCGGGAGGAGTTCGCCGCCCAGGTGGCGGAGTGGCAACCGGCCTATGCCGGTCTCGCGCTGCCCGGGCAGGACGAGCGCTGGCCCTGCGGCCCGGACGTCCTGGTGGAAGCCGCCACCCATCCCGACGTCCGGATCGTGGTGAACGCGGTGGTCGGCGCGGCGGGTCTCGACGCCACTCTCGCGGCGCTCCGGCTGGGCAAACGGGTCGCCCTCGCCAACAAGGAAAGCCTGGTCATGGCCGGCGATCTGGTCATGCAGGCCGCCTGCACCGGCGGAGGGGAGGTCGTGCCGGTGGACTCCGAGCACAGCGCGGTGCTTCAGTGCGTGACCGGGCGCGACAGCGGCCTGGGCCGTCTCATTCTGACCTGCTCGGGCGGTCCATTCCGGGAGTGGCCCGCCGAGCGGGTGGCGCAGGCAACGGTGGCGGAGGCGCTGCGCCACCCGACCTGGCGCATGGGGCAGAAGATCACGGTGGACAGCGCCACGCTGGTCAACAAGGCGCTGGAGGTGATCGAAGCGCATTACCTCTTCCGTCTCTCGTACGAGGCGCTCGAAGTGGTGGTGCACCCGCAGAGCATCGTCCATGCCTTCGTGGAATTCTGCGACGGCAGCGTGATCGCGCAGCTCGGGTTCCCCTCCATGGAGCTCCCGATCCTGTACGCCCTTACTCATCCCGCGCGTCTCCCCGACACCGGGGTGCGCCGGTTCGATCCGGTGGCGGCCGGGCCGCTCACCTTCGAGCCGGTCCGCCGGGACGTGTTCCGGGCGCTCGACGCCGGCGTCGCCGCGGGTCGGGCCGCCGGTACCGCGCCCGCGGTGTTCAACGCAGCCAACGAGGTCGCGGTCGCGGCCTTCCTCGACGGGGCGGCGCCCTTCGGCCGGATCGGCGAGATCATCGATCGGGTCCTGCAGTCCCATGATCCCTCGGCCGCCGCCAGCGTCGAGGTGGTCCGTGAAGCGGATCGCTGGGCCCGGGCCCGGGCCCGCGACCTGGTGAAGTCATCGTGAGGTCATCGTGCTGACCACCCTGCTGGCACTCATCGTGGTGCTGGGCGTCCTGGTCTTCGTTCACGAGGCGGGGCACTTCCTCGCCGCCAAGTGGGCGGGGATCTACGTCCATCGCTTCTCCCTCGGCCTCGGCGCGCCGATCAAGTGGCTCACCTTCCGGCGGGGCGAGACCGAATACTCGATCTCCTGGCTGCCGCTCGGCGGCTACGTGAAGATGGCGAGTCAGGAGGAAGACCCCGGCAGTACCGTGCTCGAAGGCGGGGCTACCGATGCCGTGGTGCCGCCCGACCGGGTGTTCGAGGCCAAGCCGGTGTGGAAGCGGGTGATCGTGATCCTGGCAGGCGTGACGATGAACGCCCTCTTCGCCTGGGTCGCGTTCACCTTTCTCGCCGCGAAGAACGGGCGCCAGATCGATCCGGTGACGACGGTGGGCCGGGTCATCGAAGAGCTGATTCCCAAAGGCGGCGAGGCGCTGCGCCAGATCCATCCCGGCGAGCGCATCACCGCGGTGAACGGCCAGGCGGTGACGTCGTGGGACGACGTGCAGAACGGCATCGCGAATACGCCGGACGCCGAGGTGCGGATCAGCCTGGACGACGGCCGGACAGTGGCGCTGCCGATCCATCCGGACGCCCTGGAGGAGCGGGTCAAGGCGTCGCAGGCGCTGCAGCCGTTCCGCGCGGCGGTGGTGGGGCAGGTGCTGGCGGGCAAGCCCGCGGCCAGGGTGGGTGTCCAGCCGGGCGACACCATCCTGCAGCTCGGCCCGCGGCGGGTGGAGCAGTGGTACGACCTGCTCGAGATCCTGCAGGGCAGCGATGGCAAGCCCCTGGCCGTCGAGGTGGGCCGGAGCGACGGCCGCCACCGCCTCGAGGTGCGCCCCGAGATCGAGACCATCAAGGGCCTGAACGGGAAGGATGAGAAGGTCGGCCGGATCGGCGTCGGCGTGGCCAACACCACGCGCTACGAGCCGCTGAACCTCGGCGAGGCCGTCGTGGAGGGCTGGAACTCGACCGTGGACGCGTCGACCCAGATCGTCCGCACGGTGCGGGGGCTGTTCAGCGGACGCATTTCCAAGCGGGAGGTCGGCGGGCCGATCCTGATCGGCCAGCTCGCCGGCGAGAGCGCCCGGCTCGGCTTCGATGCCTTCCTGGCCTTCATGGCGCTGATCTCGATCAACCTGGCGGTGCTCAACCTGCTGCCCGTCCCCGTGCTGGACGGCGGTCAGCTCCTCTTCCTGCTCGCCGAGGCGGCCATCCGCCGCCCGCTGCCGCTCAAGCTGCGGGAGCGGCTGACGGCGGTGGGGCTGGTCCTGATCGTGCTGCTGATGGGGCTGGCATTCAGCAACGACCTTCGGAGGGTGTTCGGGGGGTGACCGAACTAGGGGGAAGAATGAAAGGGGAAGAAGGGGGAAGGGAAGCGCACCGGGCTTCTCGTGCGCTCCCTTCCCCTTTCCCCTTTCATCCTTCCCCCATTCCCCTTGCCCTAGGGCAGGCTCCCGACCTATATTGCCCGGCTACAACAGATTACGACGCGCAAACCAAGGATTCGGCAGCAATGAGCTTCGACAAGCAGGGCACCGTGGCCAAGCACCAGGCGCACCCCTCCGATACGGGGTCCACCAAGGTGCAGGTGGCCCTCCTCACCGAGCGGATCAACTCGCTCACCGAGCACTTCCGCACCCACCCCAAGGATCACCACGGGCGGCGCGGGTTGCTCAAGATGGTCGGCACCCGGCGGCGGCTGCTGACCTATCTCAAGCGAAGCGATCTGCCCAGCTACCGGGCGCTCATCGAGCAGCTTGGGCTCCGCCATTAATCCGCGCACCAGTTCCAGGGCGTCCTGATCCGGCCGATCGGGACGCCCTCTCTGTGTTTGATGTGTCCGAGAGCAGCAAAGAAACCAAGAGTCCAAGAGAGAAGGTTGTGACCGTGCAACGGATCGAGACGCAGTTCGCCGGACGTTCCCTGACGCTGGAGACGGGACGGATGGCACGGCAGGCCGCGGGCGCCGCGGTTCTGCGTTATGGTGACACGATGGTGCTGGCGGCGGTGACGGTCTCCCCCAATGTGTCCACCCTCCCCTTCTTCCCGCTCACCGTCGAGTACCGCGAGAAGACCTACGCCGCGGGCAAGATCCCCGGTGGATTCCTCAAGCGCGAAGGCCGGCCCTCCGACAAGGAGATTCTCGCCAGCCGGCTGATCGACCGCTCGATCCGGCCCCTCTTTCCCGAGGGCTTCAAGAACGAGGTTCAGGTCTTCGTCACCGTGCTCTCCGCCGACCAGGAGAACGACGCCGACATCCTCGGCGTCGTAGCGGCTTCCACCGCGCTCAGTCTCTCGAGCGTGCCGTGGAACGGCCCGCTCGCCGGCGTCCGGGTGGGCCGGGTCGAGGGCAACTGGATCCTCAACCCGACCTTTCAGCAGCTCGAGTTCTCCACCATCGACCTGGTGGTGAGCGGTTCGGCCGACAGCATCGTCATGGTGGAGGGCGGCTCGCTCGAGGTCTCCGAAGCCGAGATGCTCGAGGCGCTCAAGGTGGCCCAGAAGGGCATCCGCGACGTCATCGCCATCGAAAAGCAGCTGATCGGCAAGGCCGGCGCCGCGCCCAAGCTGCAGTGGACCAAGGCGGCAACGGATGCGGAGCTGCAGTCTCGCGCCGCGGAGGCGGCCGAAGGCCCCATGGGCACCGCCATCAACGCGGCGGACAAGGCGGCGCGCGCGAGCGGCGTGAAGGGGGTCAAGGAGCAGGCTCAGGCGGCGCTGCTGGAGCAGTTCCCGGAGAAGGCTCGCGAGATCGGCAACGAGCTCGAGGATATCGAGTACCGGGTGATGCGGAAGCAGGTGCTGGAGCGGGGCGAGCGGGTGGACGGTCGCGATCTCGACACCATCCGGCCGATCACCATCGAGACGGGCGTGCTCGCGCGCACCCACGGCTCCGCCCTCTTCACCCGCGGGCAGACCCAGGCGCTGGTGTCCGTCACGCTCGGTACCACCGACGACGAGCAGCGGATCGACAGCATCGACGTGGCCGGTGAGACGACCAAGTCGTTCATGCTGCACTACAACTTCCCGCCGTTCTCCACCGGCGAGGTCAAGATGATCCGCGGCACCAGCCGCCGCGAGATCGGGCACGGCGCCCTGGCGGAACGGGCCCTGCAGCCGCTGCTGCCGCAGTACGAGGACTTCCCCTACACCCTGCGGGTCGTCTCCGAGATTTTGGAGTCCAACGGCTCCTCCTCGATGGCCACGGTGTGCGGCGGCTCGCTCGCGCTGATGGATGCGGGCGTGCCGATGAAGGCGCCCTGCGCCGGCGTCGCGATGGGTCTCATCAAGGAAGGCTCCAAGGTCGCGATCCTCACCGACATTCTCGGCTCCGAGGATCACCTTGGCGACATGGACTTCAAGGTCGCGGGCACCGAGAAGGGCATCACCTCGATCCAGATGGACATCAAGATCGAGGGCCTCGAGCTCAAGATCATGGAGCAGGCGCTGGAGAAGGCCCGGAAGGGCCGGCTCCATATCTTGAAGGAGATGGCCAAGGTGCTGCCGACGGCGCGCCCGGACCTCTCCCAGTACGCGCCGCGCATCTTCACCATGCAGATCAAGCCCGACAAGATCGGCGATGTCATCGGGCCGAAGGGCAAGACCATCCGGGGCATCCAGGACGCCACCGGCGCCAAGATCAGCATCGAGGACAGCGGGCTGGTCACCATCAGCGCGGTGGGCGGCGAGGCCGGCGAGAAGGCCCGCGCCATGGTCGCCGCCATCACCACCGAGCCCGAGGTGGGGCGGACCTACGAGGGTCCGGTCAAGAGTACCACGGCCTTCGGGGCGTTCGTGGAGATCCTCCCCGGTGTGGAGGGGCTGCTCCACATCAGCGAGCTCCAGCACGGGCGCACCGAGAAGACCGAAGACGTGGTCAAGAAGGGCGACATCGTGCAGGTCAAGCTCCTCGAGGTGGACGAGCGGGGCCGCATGAAGCTGTCCCGGAAGGCGCTGCTGCCCAAGGAGTAGTCCGGTGGACACGGTATCCCTGGACCAGGGACTGCTGCGCACCACCGCGCCGAACGGACTGGTCGTCCTCACCGAAACGCTGCCGGGTGTGCGCTCGGCGGCGCTCGGGATCTACGTGCGGACGGCCAGCGCCCACGAGCGCCGCGAGCAGATGGGGATCTCCCATCTGCTCGAGCACATGGTGTTCAAGGGCACCGAGCGGCGGACCGCGCGGGAGCTGGCCCTCGAGCTCGAGGTGCGGGGCGGCAGCCTCGACGCCTACACCGGCCGCGACACCACCAGCTACCAGGCCCACGTTCTCGACGCCGATGTTCCGCTGGCGGTCGAGATCCTCACCGACCTCGTGCGCCGCCCCCTGCTCCGGCAGAGCGACCTCGAGCCCGAGCGCAACGTCATCCTGGAAGAGATCAACGGGGTGGCCGACACGCCGGACGATCTCGTGTTCGAGCTGCACGCGGAGACGCTGTGGCCCGACCACCCCTACGGGTACTCCATCCTGGGTACGCCCGAGACCCTGGGCCGCCTGGGAACGGACGATCTGCGCTGCCTCCATCAGACCGGCTACCATCCCGGCAACTGCGTGGTGGCGGCGGCCGGTAACCTCGATCACGCCCAGCTGCTGACGGTACTCGAGCGGGAAGGGTGGTTCGAGGGCGCCGGCCAGGTGGCCACCCAGCCCCCCGCGGTGCCCGGCGCCGCCACCCGGGCGCGCTACCGGGTCGAGACACGGGACACGGCCCAGACCCACGTGGTGTTCGGCACCGACACGTTCGCCCTGCGCGATCCCCGCCGCTTTCCGCTCGCCATCCTGACCAATCTCTTCGGCGGCGGGATGTCGAGCCGCCTCTTCCAGCGGGTGCGGGAAGAGCTGGGGCTGGCCTACGCGGTGTTCGGCTACAAGCACTTCTACCAGAGCTCGGGCCAGCTGGGCGTCTACGTCGGCGCGCAGACCTCCACCGCCGATCAGGCGATCGCCGCGATCCGGGACGAATACGACCGGCTCGCGCGGGAAGGCCTGCCGGCGGACGAGCTGGCCCACGGCAAGCAGCAGCTCAAGGGGCAGATCATGCTGTCCCTCGAGAGCCCGATGGCGCGAATGGGCCGCCTGGCCGGCTTCACCCTCCATGACGACCGGTATCGTCCGATGGACGAGATGCTGGCCGAGATCGACGCGGTCACCCCGGAGCAGATCGCCGAGGTGGCGGCCGAGTTCTTCCCGGCCGAGCGGCAGACGGTCGTGCGGCTGGGACCGTCCTGAGATGAACGCGCGAAGGGCTTCGCCCTTCGCCTTTCGCCGTCCGCTGTCCCGTACTTGATTACTGCCCGACTCTCTACCCTCGAGGCCCCATGCTGATCGGCGTTCCGAAAGAGATCAAGACCAACGAGAACCGGATCGCCCTCGTACCCGCGGGCGCCGAAGCGCTGACCGCGGCGGGGCACTCCGTCGTGATCGAGAAGGGTGGCGGGCTCGGCAGCGGCTTCCCGGACGAGGCGTACACGGCGGTCGGCGCCCAGATCCTGGCGACCGCCGACGAGGTCTGGCAGAAGGCCGAGATGATCATGAAGGTCAAGGAGCCGATCGCGGTGGAGTGGCCCCGCATGCGGAAGGGACAGGTGATCTACACCTACTTCCACTTCGCCGCGTCCGAGGAGCTGACCAAGGCGGTCATCGACTCCGGCGCGATCGCCGTCGCCTACGAGACCGTCCAGCTCCCCAGCGGCGAGCTGCCGCTCCTGACCCCGATGTCCGAGGTGGCCGGACGGATGTCGGTCCAGGAGGGGGCCAAGTACCTGGAAAAGGTGTTCGGCGGCAGCGGGATCCTGCTGGGCGGTGTCCCGGGTGTGGCACCCGGCGAGGTCGTGATCATCGGCGGCGGCGTGGTCGGCATCAACGCGGCCAAGATGGCCGCGGGACTCGGCGCGCACGTCACCATCCTCGACATCTCCCTCGACCGGCTCCGCTACCTCGACGACGTGCTGCCGGCCAACGTGGATACCGCGTACTCCAACCGGCACAACATCCTCGACGCCATTCGCCGGGCCGACCTGGTCATCGGCGCCGTGCTCCTTCCGGGGGCCAAGGCACCGCATCTGGTCAAGCGGGCCGACCTCAAGGCCATGAAGCCCGGCTCGGTAATCGTGGACGTGGCGGTGGACCAGGGCGGCTGCGTCGAGACCATCAAGCCCACCACCCACGAGAACCCCACCTACTTCGTGGATGGCATCCTGCACTACGCCGTGGCGAATATGCCGGGCGGGGTTCCCCGGACTTCCACCCTGGCTCTGACCAATGCCACGCTCCCGTATGGACTTAAGCTCGCCCGCCAGGGCTGGCGTGCGGCCTGCAAGGCCGACCCCGCATTGCGATTGGGCCTGAACGTGGTGGAGGGGAAGGTCGTCTACCCCGGGGTCGCCGAGGCGTTCCAGCTCCCCCTCACCGACGTCGGCACCGCCCTCTGATCCAAGTGCTCCTGGCCCGGCTCCCCCATGGGGAGGGGCTGCCGTTGCCGGCGCTGGCCACCCCAGGCTCCGCGGGATACGACCTGGCCAGCGCCGACACCGGTGTGCTGGCCCCGCTCGAGCGGCGGCTGTTCCGGACCGGCCTCGCGATCGCGGTCCCGGCAGGATACGAGTGCCAGATCCGCCCACGCTCCGGGCTGGCGTTGCGGCACGGGATCACCCTGCCGAACACGCCGGCGACGATCGACAGCGATTACCGGGGTGAGCTGATGGTGGCCCTGGTGAACCTCGGCAGCGAGCCGTTCGAGGTCACCCGCGGAATGCGGATCGCCCAGATGGTGGTGGCCCGGGTGGAGCGGGTGGCCTTCGAGGCCGTGGCGGAGCTGCCGCCCTCGGACCGGGGCACCGGCGGCTTCGGGAGCACCGGCCGCTAGCCTGACTGCACAGTCATGCGCTGTGTCTGATTTGTGGCGCGTCGAAGCCGCGTGCGCGGCCAGGCGTCGAGACTTGTAGGCCAACGTGCCCCTTCATTACTTTGACACCAATGTGCCAACTGGCCGCATGAAGTTCCCCTCTTTGAATTTCACCTCCTGGCTCCCCGCGAACGAAATCGCGGTGGACCTCGGTACCGCCAACACCCTGGTGTACGTCAAGGGCGAGGGCATCGTCCTCAACGAGCCCTCGGTGGTCGCCATCGAGAAGATGTCCGGCAAGATCAAGGGGATCGGCCTCGAGGCCAAGCGGATGCTGGGGCGCACGCCCGACGGCATCCTCGCGGTGCGTCCATTGAAGGACGGCGTGATCGCCGACTTCGACGTCACCGAGAAGATGCTGCGCTACTTCCTCAAGACGATCATCGACAAGCACGTCTTCCGGGTAAAGCCGAAAGTCATCGTCTGCGTGCCCTCCGGCATCACCGAGGTGGAGCGGCGCGCCGTGCGCGACTCGGCCGAGACCGCCGGGGCCAAGCAGGTCCTCATGGTCGCCGAGCCGATGGCGGCGGCCATCGGCGTGGGGCTGCCGGTGGAGACGCCCACCGGGAACATGGTCATCGACATCGGGGGCGGGACCACCGAGATCGCCGTCATCGCGCTCTCCGGCATCGTCTCCGACACCAGCATCCGCACCGGTGGCGACGAGCTCGACCAGGCCATCGTGCAGTTCATGCGCAAGAACTACAACCTCCTGGTCGGCGAGCCGACCGCCGAGGCCATCAAGATCAAGATCGGCAGCGCGGCGCCCACCGGCGACGAGCGGGAAATGGAAGTGAAGGGGCGCGACCTGGTCTCCGGCATCCCCAAGACGGTCCGGGTACACTCCACCGAGATCCGTGAGGCGGTCCAGGAGCCGATCCAGCAGATCGTCGACGCGGTGCGCCGCGCGCTGGAGATCACGCCCCCCGAGCTCGCCAGCGACATCGTCGATCGCGGCATCGTGATGACCGGCGGCGGGGCGTTGATCCGCGGGCTGGACATCCTGCTGGCGCAGGAAACCGGCCTTCCGATCCACGTCGACGAAGACCCGCTGACCTGCGTGGTCCGGGGTACCGGACGCATTCTCGACGACTACGAGAAATATCGCAGCGTCCTCTCGGCCTGAGCATGTCCAGCGCGTCGGAACGCTCGTACACGCGCCGGGACACCGTGATGTTTCTGGTCTGTCTCGGAACCTCCCTCGTCGCCCTCTTCTCGCCGCCCAGCCTCGGGCTGGAGATCTCCGCGGCGCTCCGGGGCACCGTTCTCGCTCCCCTGGTGTGGCTCCAGGCGCGGGCCGAAGAGGGCCGCACCAGCCGGGCGCGGCTGCACGCCGTCACCGTCCAGCGTGACTCCACCTCGTACATCGCCCAGGGCCTCCCGTCGCTCATCGCCGAGAACGAGCGGTTGCGTCAGCTCCTCTCGCTGAGCCGCCGGCTCAACACGCCCTACGTGGCCGCCGAGGTGCTGCACCAGGCGCAGGCGACCGACGGACGCACGCTGCTGCTCGACGTCGGCACCCGCAACGGGGTGGCGGAATTCGACCCGGTGGTCGCGCCGGAGGGGTTGATCGGCGTGGTGCTCAACACGTCCGAGCGGAGCAGCGTGGTGATGACCTGGGCGCACCCGGAGTTCCGGGTCAGCGCCTTCACCGTGACCGGTAACGCGAGCGGCGTGGTGGCTCCCTCGCTGCTCACCACCGGGGACGGGGCGCTGGAATTCCGCGGCGTGCCGTACCGGGACTCGGTGCCGTCCGGTACCCTGGTTCTCTCCTCCGGCCTCGGCGGGGTCTACCCCAAGGGTATTCCCGTGGGCACGGTCACCGGCATCGTCCGGGAGCAGACCGGCTGGGAACGGGTGTACCGGCTGCGGCCCGCCGCGAACCCGGGCTCCGCCGCGCACGTGCTGGTACTGGTCACGCCGCCCAACGCGGACCTCGGGCGGGCCTTCCCCAGCGACTCGGCGCTGGAAGCCATGCGGCTCGATTCCATCGCGCGGGTGCGGCGGGCGGACAGCCTGGCCGATGCGGAGCGGCTGGCCCGCGCGGCTCGCGCCGAATCGTTGGCCGCCGTCCGCAGAGACACCGCCGTCGCCACGCCGGCTCGGCGCCCCGCCGCGCCCCAGACGGTCCGGCCGGCTCCGCCGCCCACCGCGAAGCCGGCTCCCGGCGCGCCAACTCCGGCTCCTGCTGCACCGAACACCGCGGCTCCGACACCCGGCCAGTCTCCTGCCACGCCGCGTCCGGCCGCCGGAGACTCCGCCCGATGAACGTCGGCCGCGCCAATCGCGTCCAGCTCGCCCTGGTGCTCTCCGTCCTGGTGCTGCTGCACTTCTATGTCCGGCCGCGCCTCTGGAGCGCCAGGGTGAGTCCCGACTTCCTGCTCATGGCTCTGGTCTTCTTTTCCATGCGCGCGGGACCGGGCGCCGGGGCGGTGGCGGGGTTCGTGGTGGGCGTGGTGACCGATGCGCTCACCCCGGCCCGGTTCGGCGCGGGGGCCCTGGCGCACACCGTAGTCGGATACCTGGTCGCCTGGGCGCGGGCGGTGTTCTTCGCCGACAACCTGGCGGTGTACGCCGGCTTCGTCGCCGCCGCGCTGTGGCTGCGTGACCTGGTGCTGTTGGTGGCGAGCGGCACCTACCGCTCGCCGCTCCTGGCCGAGGTCACCCTTTACAGTCCGCTGCAGGCGCTCACGACGGCCCTCTTTACCCTGCTCATCCTCGCGGCCTTCCGCGAGTGGTTCGCCATCCGGCTCGACCTGTGAACGGCTTCGACTCCTACCGCGTGAGGGAACGCGCCGACATCGCCCGCGTCGTCCTGATGGGCGTGTTCCTGGTGCTGGCGGGAGCGTTCTTCCGGACCCAGGTCATTCAGCACGAGAAGTTCCAGCTCCGCGCGGAGACGAACCGCCTTCGGCCGATTCCGCTCACCGCTCCGCGGGGCACGATCTTCGACCGCAACGGGAAGATCATCGCCGAGAACGTGCCGGGGTACTCGGTCAAGGTGCTGGCGCCTTCCGCTGACTCCCTCAGCGCGGTGCTGGCGCGCATCGCCCGGTTCGTCCCGCTCGATACCGCCGATGCCGCCGAGGTGGTCCGCCGGTTCCGGCAGGCGCGCTACCAGCCGGCGCTGGTCTTCGGCGACGCCAAGTTCGAGACCATCGCCCGGCTGGAGGAGCATCGCGCGGTCCTGCCGGGCCTGGTGATCCAGTCCGAGCCCAAGCGGCTCTATCCCGCCGGCAAGGCGGTGGCCCACCTGGTGGGCTACGTCTCCGAAGTCACCGAGGGCGACCTGGCCGACAAGCGCTATCCCGGCGCCGACCTCGGGACCATCGTGGGCAAGGCCGGCCTGGAGCGGCAGTACGACGACACGCTCCGCGGCGCCGAAGGCGTGCGCTACATCGAAGTGAACGCCCGCGGCCGGCTGGTGCGGGAGGACGCCGGCGCCGCCACGCTGGCGCCGACGCCGGGCCATCCGGTCTTCACGACCATCGACCTCGAGCTGCAGCGCTACGTGGACAGCATCTGGCCCGCCGGGGTGCGCGGCGCCATGATCGCGATGACGCCGACGGGGCAGGTGCGGGCGCTCTACTCGGCGCCGAGCTACGACCCCAACGTCTTCGTCGGCGGGATCTCCCGGGCCAACTGGCGCGCGCTCAATGAAGACGAAGCGCGTCCGCTGCTCGACCGGGCCATCCAGACCCGGTACCCGCCGGCGTCGCCATTCAAGCTCGCGATCGGCGCCATGGCGCTGAAACGCGGACTGATCGGCCTCGACACCCATATGCCGCAGCCGTGCCGGGGCGGGATGCGGCTGGGCAACCGGGTGTTCCGCTGCTGGAAGAAGGAAGGCCACGGCTCGCTCGACCTGATCGGCGCCGTGGCCGCGAGCTGCGACGTGTACTTCTACCAGCTGGGACTTCGGCTCGGGCTCAACGCCATCATCCAGGACGGCGTGCTGATGGGCTTTCAGGACAAGAGCGGGATCGACCTGGAGAACGAAAAGGACCCGATCTTCCCCTCGAACACCGCCTACTTCGACAAGCTGTACGGGCCCCGGAACTGGAGTCCGCCGGCCACCACGCTCAACTTCTCCATCGGCCAGGGTGAGAATACCCAGACCCTGGTCAACATGATGCGGTTCTACGAGGGGCTGGCGGGCAACGGCGAGGCCGCGGCGCCCTACATCGTCCGGCCGACCAGCAGCAGGACCCGGTCGCTGGGAATGACGCCGGAGCAGCTCGACGGGCTGCGCCGGGCGCTGATCGCCGTGGTCGAGCGGGGCACCGCCGCGGCCAGCCGGCGCAAGGACCTGGCGGTGGCGGGGAAGACCGGCACCGCGCAGAACCCGCACGGCAAGGACCACGGCTGGTTCATCGGTTTCGCCCCGGCCGAGAAGCCGGAGCTGATCGTGGGCGGGATCATGGAGTTCGCCGAGCACGGCACCACGGTGGCGCCGTACGTCGTCCGGGTGCTCCACCGCTATCTGCTGGGCCCCGACACGACCGCCACCGTGAAGGTGAAGCTGCTGGACGAGGGGATCGCGCTGGACACGGCGCCGCGGCCGGTGGAGCTCGATCCCGACTCCGCGGCGGCGAGCGCCCGGGCCGACTCGGTGCGGCGGGCCGGCGAGCGGTGAGAGCCCCGGCGGTCGACCGGCAGCTGCTGGCGGTGAGCGCCGGGCTGATCATCTTCGGCCTCCTGACGCTCTACTCGGCGGGTCAGACCGACGTACCCACCCGGGCCGCCGGGGTGTGGTACCGGCAGTTCTTCTGGGTGGGAATCGGAATCGTCGGGGCGTGCACGGCGTTTCAGATCTCGCCCCGCCTGCTGGAGTGGCTCGCCCCCGCGCTCTACGGGTTCAGTCTGGGGCTGCTGGTGCTGGTGCTGGTGGTGGGCACCGGCGCGGGCACGGCGGAGAGCAGCCATAGCTGGCTCTCGGTGGGCGGACACCAGATCGGCCAGCCCTCCGAGCTGGCCAAGGTCGCCACGGTGCTCATGCTCGCCCGGTACCTGTCCGGCCGGCGGGAGCCGCCTCGCTTCCTCCGCGACCTGACGATGCCCGGGCTGATCGTGGGCACGCCCTTCCTGCTGGTGCTCAAGCAGCCCGATCTCGGCAGCGCGATCGTGTTCATCGGCATTGCCTTCGCGATGCTGTTCTGGGCCGGCGTGCGTCCCCGGCTGCTGTTTCTGCTCGCCTCGCCCGGTTTGAGCCTGCTGCTCGCGTTCAACAACTGGGCCTGGGGCGCGTGGATCGTCGGGTTCAGCGCCCTGCTCTTCGTCTGGCGGCCGTACCTGTCCGATGCGCTGCTGATCTGGTTCCTCAACGTCGCCATGGGCGCGGTGGCGCTGCCGCTCTGGAAGCGCTTGGCCCCGTACCAGCAGAACCGCCTGCTCACCTTCCTCAACCCGGAGGTGGACCCGCGGGCGGCCGGCTACCACGCGATCCAGAGCCGGGTCGCGATCGGTTCGGGCGGCTGGTTCGGCACCGGTTACACCGAGGGCCCCCAGAAGCGTTTGGCGTTCCTGCCCGAGCAGCACACCGACTTCGTCTTCCCGATCGTGGGGGAGGAGCTCGGCTTCGTCGGCGTGCTGCTGGCGCTGGGTCTCTTTCTGGGTCTTTTCCTCTGCCTGCTCCGGATCGCGCGGCGGGCCACCGACTCCTTCAGCAGCCTGGTGGTCTTCGGCATCCTGGGACTGCTCTTCACCCACGTGTACGAGAACGTGGGGATGACGATCAATCTGATGCCGATCACCGGCATTCCCCTGCCGTTCTTCTCCTACGGGGGCTCTTTCTTCGTGATCTGCTGCCTCTGCCTGGGGCTCGTGTTCCGGGTGGCCTACGACTCGAGGCAGTCTGGCTATCCTGATGTCTAACAACAACTTAGGTTTTGGGGTCTGGCGCCGGGGGGCGGGTCTTAAGAGATTCCATGGGTTCCCGATGCCGCCTGGTTACCTCTCTCGAACACTCTGGTGACCCCTACTTCCTATGGCTGTGATGGCATGGTTTAAGAAGGAGCGGAAGCCACGGACGTCGCAGCGCGAGCGGCTCGAGATTCCGCCCGACGCGTGGGAAAAATGTGACGGCTGCGGGCACAT
>DATEIR010000061.1:0-18412 GCA_035278885.1 Gemmatimonadales bacterium
TGCGGCGGCGTTGGATCAATCCCGACTCGGGCGGATGGTCGGACGGCTCTCCCCGGCGGTGGGCAAAGGCGAGCTCGAGCACCTGCGCCAGATGGAGCGCGGTCCGTCCGGTTCCCTGGGCGATCTGCTCGCGGCAGCTGAACCCGTCCGCGATCACCAGGGTCGCGTCATCGGCCTGTCGGACCGCCGGCAGCAGCGCCCGCTCCCCGCAGGCCCGCGCGACCTCGGCATGGCCGCCCGCCTCGAACCCGAACGCTCCCGCCATGCCGCAGCACCCGGGCTCCGGCGCCTCCAGCTCCAGCCCGAGCCGGCGCAGCAAGCCTTCCTCACCGGCAAAGTCGAGCACCGACTTGTGGTGGCAGTGACCCTGCACCACGGCTCGGCCGCGCAGCGTGGGGAGGGCGAGATCCTTGGCATGGCGGGACAGCAGCTCGTCGAGGGTGCAGGTCAGCCGGACGAGGCGGCGCGCGTCCTCGTCGTTGGGCAGGAGATTGGGCAGCTCGTCGCGGAACACCGAGGCGCAGCTCGGCTCCAGCACCACGACCGGCAGCCCGGCGCGGATCGGGCGGCGCAGGGTCCGCAGGATCTGCTGGAGCCAGCGACGCGCCATGCCGAGGAAGCCGTAGTCGTAGAGCGGGCGCCCGCAGCACAGCTCGGCGCGCGGGACGTGAACGCGGAACCCGGCCCGCTCCAGGACGGCCACTGCTGCCTGCGCGGTTTCCGGGTGGAAGAAGTCGTTGAACGTATCGGCCCAGAGGACGACCGGCCGACCCCCGGTGGGGTGAGTCCGGCGCCGGAACCAGCGCTTGAACCGCTCCGGCGCGAACGACGGCGCGCGGCGCTCGGGAGCCATCCCGGCCGCCCACCCGGCGGCGGATGCCAGGCCGGGCGCGTGGGTCAGCAGATTCGCCAGCGACGGGGCGGCAGAGGCGAGGCGGGCCCAGTGGTGGATCCAGCCGAAGGCATACGCGTGCCGTGGCCGCAGGCGGCCGGCGTAGTAGTGCGCCAGGAATTCCGCCTTGTAGGTGGCCATGTCCACGGTGACAGGGCAGTCATGCTTGCACCCCTTGCAGGCAAGGCACAGATCGAGCGCCTCGCGCACGGCCTCGCTGCGCCAGCCTTCGTCCCGGAGCTCGCCGTTCAGCATCTCCCAGAGGAGGCGGGCGCGGCCTCTGGTGGAGTGACGCTCCTCGCGGGTGGCCCGATAGCTCGGGCACATCACCCCATGCGTCTCGCGCCGGCATTCCCCGACCCCGACGCATCGAAGCGCCGCCCGGGAGAACGCGCCCCGGTCGGAGGGATAGCGGAAGTAGGTCGTCGTCGCCGGAGGGTCGTAGTCGGTGCCGAGGCGGAGATGGGAGGTGATCGGTGCGGGGTCCACCACCTTGCCCGGGTTCATGCGGCCGTCGGGGTCCCAGATCGCCTTGAACTCCTGGAACGCCTGCACCAGCTCCGGGCCGTACATCTTGGGTAGCAGCTCGGCCTTGGACTGCCCATCGCCATGCTCGCCCGAGAGCGAGCCGCCGAAGCGCACCACCAGGTCGGCCGCGTCGTCGAGGAAGGTGCGGAACTTCCGGATGCCGTCCGCGGTGTAGAGGTCGAACGGGATCCGGCAGTGCACGCAGCCCTGACCGAAGTGCCCGTACAGCGCGGTCTCGTAGCCGTAGCGCGTCAGCAGGGCATTGAACTCCCGCAGGTAGCCGCCGATCCGCTCGGGCGGAACGGCGGAGTCCTCCCAACCTTCCCAGGTGTCGGGGTGGCCCGGCACCCACGCGGTAGAGCCCAGGCCGCCTTCGCGCACCTTCCAGATGCGGGCTTCCTCCTCGGGATCGTCGTACAGCTTCATTGCGGGAGGGTCCCGACCGGCCGAGAGCTGATCCATCAGCTCTCGGGCCTGCGCGTCGCTCTCGTCCTTCGAGTCGCCGCCGAACTCCACCAGCAGCCATCCACCGCCGGGTGGCAGCAGCGCGATATCCGCGTCTTCGTCGCCCTTGGCGCGGACCCAGTCGAAGAGGCAGCGATCCATGCCCTCGAGCGCCGTCGGCTGATGCGGCAGGATCTCGCCCACCCGGTCGGCGGCGGTGTAGACGTCGTGGAAGCCGAGCAGGAGGAGTGAGCGCGCACGGGGGGCGGGCACCAGCCGGAGCGTGGCCTCCAGGATGGTGACGCAGGTGCTCTCGGTGCCGATCAGCGCCCGGGCGACGTTGAAGCCATGCTCGGGCAGCAGCTCGTCGAGGCTGTAGCCCGAGACCCGGCGGGGCAACCGGGGCATTTTGGTCCGGATCAGATCGGCGTACCGGTCGCGCAGCGCCCTGAGGGCGCCGTAGATCTCGCCCCGGCGGCCACCGGCCCGGACGATCGCGTCCAGCTCGGGCTCACCGGTGGGGCCCACCTCGAGGCCGAGTCCATCGTAGGTCAGCACGCTCAGCCGCTCGGTGTTGTCCGAGGTGCGCAGGCCGATCCCGTGCTTGGCGCAGAGCAGCGAATGCGAGCCGCACGAGTTGTTGCCCAGCATGCCGCCGAGGGTACAGTGGGTATGAGTCGCGGGGTCGGGTCCGAAGGTGAGGCCGTGCGCCTCGGCCGCATGGCGGAGATCATCCAGGACGCAGCCGGGCTCCACCCGCGCCAGGCGCCGCTCGGCGTCGATCTCGAGCACGCGGTGCATGTATTTGGAGAAGTCCATGACGACCGCGACGTTGCAGCATTGCCCGGCCAGGCTGGTGCCGCCGCCGCGCGAGAGCACCGGCGCGCCGAACTCACGAGCCGCCGCCACCGTGTGCACCACATCGTCCAGGTCGCGGGGCAGCACCACCCCGATCGGCACCTGCCGATAATTGGAGCCGTCGGTCGCGTAGAGGGCGCGGCTGCCGTCGTCGAACCGGACCTCGCCCCGGACCCGATCCGCCAGTGCGGCGGCGAGGCCCGCCCGGTCCACCTCCGCCGTCGGGCGCGCTAGCGTGGCCATGCGGCCTCCGCGGCGCTTCCACCGGCGGCGGAGAGCTGAGTGGCCTCGTCGTCCACGATGGGCAGCACGTGTCCTCCGTAGCGCACCACGGCGATGCTGGCGTCGGTCGGCTGGCGTTCCAAGGCCATCGCCAGGGCGTCGCTCGCGCTGGGCGCCGAGCGGAAGCCGAGCTTGCGCGCCTCCTCGGCCGTGACCCCGGGGGACACCATGATGCAGTCCGCCCGGTCCACGATCTGGGCGACGTCGGCCAGGATCGCGAGGCCCACCAGGTCCTCGACGCCGCCCTGCTGCACCAGGCGCACCAGCTCCGCGTGCGGGCGGTACCCGATCTCGAGCACATTGGCATGGTTGCTCGCGACGCCCTCGGGATTCGGCGCCACCAGGATGAGCGAGCCCCCGGTCTTCACCGCCACGTCCCCGGCATAGGCGCCCTTGGCCGATTGCCAGAAGTCGCGATCCGCGGAGTGGGAATCGATCAGCACGATGTCGGCCCGGGTGGGAAGATGCACCCCGTAGACGTCGTGCGCCCGGCGGCAGCCCGCGCGGTGGGCCGCGACCACGTCGCCGGCGAAGCAGCCGGCGATCCGGCGGCCGACGTCGTACACCACGTTCACGATGTAGCGCAGTCCCGCCAGGCTGGCCGCCTCCTCCATCCGAAGCCGCATCGGGTTCTCCGCCACGCCCATCACGGTCACCGACATGTGCATGGAGGCTTCCCACTGGTTCCGGGCCATCATCTCCGGGCCGCTCACGCCCGGGAAGGCGATCTTGGCGCCCCCGGAGAACCCCTTGACCCGATGGGGCACGATCGAGCCGACGCCGAGCACGAAGTCGAACTCCCGGAGCAGCCGGTTGGCGGTCACCGGGGTGCCGTCGCGGGTGTGCCCGTAGTGATGGAGGGTGGTGGGGTCGAGGTAATGATGCTCGTGCACCCGGTAGCGGCCGTGGCACGGTCCGAGCTTGTCCCGGAGCTCATCGTCGGTCATCGCCCGGTGGGTGCCCGGCGCCTGCAACAGCTCGATCCGCTCGTCCTGGACGCCGGCGGCGTGGAGCTCCTCGATCACCGCCGGCAGCACCTTCGCCGTCGGGGTGGCCCGGGTAGCGTCGTCGAAGACGATGAGGACCCGATCGCCCGAAGCCACCGTCTCGCGCAGCGGGGCCGCGTCGATCGGGTGCGCCAGTCCTTCGCGCAGCACCGCGGCCTCGTCGATTCCCGATACGGTCTCGGGCCTGAACACGCCCATGAGGTTCGCGTCCGGCACCTCGACCGGGGCGATGCCCTCGTACCCCGGATAGGGAAAATCGACTCGCACTTGCTACTCCTCGTCGTCGGTCAATCCGATCCCGCCGTCCGCCTCACGAGCGGTGCGGCAGGTAGCTCTCCACCAGGTCGCGGAAGGACCGGCGGATCACGTCGCCGGCATCCGGGTCGCCTTTCACCATCGAGCGCATGAACTGCTTGGCCTGCTGCAGCGTGATGTGCGGCGGGAGGGGGGGGACGCTCGGGTCGGTCACTGCCTCCAGGACGAACGGCCGATCGGCCGAGAGCGCCTGATCCCAGGCGTCGCCTACGGCGTCCGGCTGCGCCACGCGCACCCCATCGAGGCCGAGGCTCCGGGCGTAGGCGGCGTAGGGGAAGTCCGGAACCTCCTGCGAAGCCTCGTACTTGGGATCGCCCTCGAAGACCCGCTGCTCCCAGGTCACCTGGTTGAGGTCGCGGTTGTTGAGCACCAGCACGATCAGCCGGGGGTCGGTCCATCGCATCCAGTACTTCGCGACGGTGATCAGCTCGTTGATGCCGTTCATCTGCATCGCGCCATCGCCAACACAGGCGATGACGGGCCGATCGGGATGGGCGAACTTGGCGGCAATCGCGTACGGCACGCCGGAGCCCATGGTGGCCAGGTTGCCCGAGAGCGAGGCCATCATGCCCCGCCGCAGCTTGAGATCCCGGGCGAACCAGTCGGCCGACGATCCCGAGTCGGCGGCGATGATGCAGCCGTCGGGCAGGCGCGGCGAGAGCTCCCAGAACACCCATTGGGGATTGATCGGGTCGGCCGGGTTCTTCGCCCGGGCCTCGAGCACCGTCCACCATCGGGACACAGCCGTCTCGATCCGTTTGCGCCAGCTCCGGTCCTCCTTCCGCTCGAGCAGGGGGAGCAGGGCCCGAAGCGTCTCGCGGCTGTCTCCCACGAGACTCACCTCCATCGGATACCGGATGCTGAGCATGCGGCCGTCGATGTCGATCTGGACACCCCGCGCCTGGCCCTCCTTGGGCAGGAACTCGGAGTAGGGGAAGCTGGATCCCACCATCAGCAGGGTGTCGCAGTCGCTCATCAGCTCCCAGCTCGGCATCGTCCCGATGAGCCCGATCGACCCGGTGACGAACGGCAGATCGTCGGGCACGACCGCCCGGCCCAGGAGGGCCTTCGCGACGCCGGCCCCGAGCCGATCGGCCGCTTCGATCACCTCATCGGCCGCGTCCAGCGCGCCCTGGCCCACCAGGATCGCCACCCGCTCACCGGCGTTCAGGACCTCCGCCGCCCGCTGCAGGTCGGCGTCCCTCGGCACCACCCTCGGCCGGGTGTAGCCCACGCCGGAGTGCACCGTACCGTGGAGGCGAGGGGGCTCTTCGACGGCCGCCTCGTCCTGCAGATCGGCGGGGAAAATGAGGCAGGTGACGCTTCGCTGGTCCAGCGCGATCCGGACCGCCCGGTCCACCAGGTGACGCACCTGCGCCGGCACGCTGGCCTGCTGCACGTAGTCACCGGCCACGTCCTTGAACAGCGACGTGAGGTCCACCTCCTGCTGATACGCGCCGCCCATCGCCGGCCGGGCCGACTGGCCGACGATCGCCAGCACGGGCTGGTGGTCCATTCGGGCATCGTAGAGGCCGTTGAGCAGGTGAATCGCGCCCGGACCCGAGGTGGCGAGACACACGCCCAGCTGCCCGGTGAACTTGGCGTGGGAGCAGGCCATGAACGCGGCCATCTCTTCGTGCCGCACCTGGATGAACTCCGGGTCGCCATCGGCGCGATTGAGGGCGCCCATGATGCCGTTGATGCCGTCGCCCGGATATCCGTAGATCCGGTGGATCCCCCAGGCCTTGAGGCGCTCGAGGAGGAAATCGCCTACCGTGGGTGCCATGTCGATCTCCCGATGGTGGTTCGTCTTCTGCGCCGGCGCGCCAGGACCGCCAGCACCAGCGCGCCGGCCAGCGCGACACTCCGGCGGTGCTGGGACAAGGCGATCTGCCCGCTCCAGGTCCGGGCCCGCGAATCGAAACGGCCGTGGGCCCCGATGTCGCCCGGGACCGGTTGCCACAGGTTGTCGGGTCGATCCGGGTCCTCGGGCTCGGCGGTCTGCTGGGATTCGTAGCCGGTCCGCGCGAGGACGCGGTCGAGGAGGCGGGGCGCCACCCGGTTGGCCGCGATAGCCTTTACCGACGACCATCCGAGATACATCTCTTTCCGCGGGTGCTCCGCGGTCCAGATCACGGCGTCGGCGATGACTTCCGGCTGGTAGATGGGCGGGACCGGCTGGGCCCGGCGGGGCAGGCGGCTCCGGATCCAGTCGAACTGGGGCGTGTTGACCGCGGGGAGCTGCAGCATCGTGACGCGGACCCCGCTCCCGTCGTGCAGGAGCTCGGAGCGGAGCGACTCGGTGAATCCCTGGATCGCGTGCTTGGCGGCGCAGTAGGCCGATTGCAGAGGGATGGCGCGGTACGCCAGCGCACTCCCGATCTGGATGATGGCGCCCTCGTCGCGAGGGAGCATCTGGCGGAGCGCGGCCAGCGTTCCGTACACCGTGCCGAGGTAGGTGACCTCGGTGACTCGGCGGTACTCCTCGGGCCGCATCTGGTGGACCGGAGAAAAGACCGAGACCATCGCATTGTTGACCCAGACCTCCACCGGGCCGAAGCGGCTCGCCACGCGATCGGCGGCTGCCTGGACGGCGTCGGGGTCGGCCACGTCGGTCGGCAGCGCCATCGCCTCGCCACCGAGCGCTTCGACTTCGGCCCGGGCGCGCCGCAGGCGGCCCTCATCCCTTGCCAGCAGGCCCACCCGCGCGCGGCGGCGGCCGAAGGCGCGTGCCACCGCGCGCCCCACCCCGGCCGATGCTCCGGTCACCACCACCACTCGGCCCGCGCTCACCGGTCCTCCCCTCGATCCACGGTCACGTCCAGATCGCCCCGCACACGGAGCACGTCTACCCGGGGATGAGCCTCGGGGGCGGAAGGTCGCGCCTCGAATCGGAGGTCGACACTGGCATCGCCCACCTTGAGCCCGTGCACTTCCAGCCATCCGACCAGCCCGGGAAGCACCGGCCGCACGATGCGGAGCCTTCGTTCGGCCGCCTCCGGCCGGAGTCCGAGCAGGTGCTGCAGCTGAAAGGGCACCGAGCCCGCGGCCCATGCCTGGGGATGACAGGCCACCGGATAGCGGATGGGCGTGCCGTACTGTCGACGGGAAAAGCCGGTCCACAGCTCGGGCAGGCGCCGATGATCGAAATCGGCCGCGGCGGAGATGATGCCATCGGCGATGCGGCGCGCCGCCCCGTTCAGCCCATAACGCCGGAGCCCCGCGGCGATGATCGCGTTGTCGTGGGGCCACACGGTGCCGAGGTGGTACCCCACCGGGTTGTAGCCCCGGGTGGTGGCCGAGAGCGTGCGCACCCCCCAGCCGGTGAACATGTCCTCCGCCATCAGCCGCTCGGCCAGGCGCGCCGCCTTGTCCGGGGGGGCGATGCCGCACCAGAGCGCGTGCCCCGCGTTGGACGAGACCACCCGGAGCGGCTGCTTCCGAGCCTCCAGCGCGAGGGCATAGCAATCGAGATCGTCCATCCAGTAGTCCCGGTCGAACCGGGCGCGTAACGCCTCCGCCTCCTCGCGCAGGCTGTCGGCCAGCTTCGCCTCACCGCGTCGGGCACAGATCCCGGCGATGGCCAGCTTGGCGGCGTAGACGTAGGCCTGCACCTCCACCAGCGCGATCGGCGGGGTCGCGATGCGGCCGGCTCCGTCGATGATCGCGTCGCCGGAGTCCTTCCACCCTTGATTGATGAGGCCGTGCTCCGACCTGCTGCGGTACTCGACGTAGCCGTCGCCGTCCTGGTCGCCCCAGCGGTCGATCCACTCGAGCGCGCGGGTCACGTTGTCCCTGAGCCGGTCGAACAGGTCGAGGTCTCCAGTCCAGGCGATGTACTCGCCCAGGACCAGGAGGAACAGCGGCGTCGCGTCCACGGTGCCGTAGTAGGGGCTGTGGGGGATCGCGCCGGTGCGGGCCATCTCACCGGTCCGATACTCGTGGAGGATCTTGCCGGGCTCGGCGTCGCGATACTCGTCGGGATGGTCCGCCTGGAGCTCGGCGAGGAGCTGCAGGGTGTCGCGTGCCACGGCCGGGGTGTAGGGAAGGAGCTGCAGCGCCGCGATCAGGCTGTCACGGCCGAACAGGGTCGCGAACCAGGGCGTTCCAGCGGCCACGAACACCCGTTGGTGAAGCGTGCTCCCGAGGAGACGAAGGTCGGCGAAGCTGCGGTCGAGCACCTCGTCGAGCAGGAGACTGTCGCTGCTGAAGGTGCCTCGTCGCGGCCAGCCGACGTCGTCGACATCCTCCGCCCGCTCGAGTCGCGGCGATTCTTCGACCCTGAGCCGCACCTCGACTCGATGGGCCGCGCCCGGGGGCAGGGAAATCTTCGCGCCTGCGGACGGGCCCGACCGCGGGGCGAACTCCTTCGGCAGCTCGATCGTAAGGCTCCGCACCACG
Source organism: Gemmatimonadales bacterium (assembly GCA_035278885.1). Lineage (GTDB taxonomy): Bacteria > Gemmatimonadota > Gemmatimonadetes > Gemmatimonadales > GWC2-71-9 > CAVVWJ01. Next base: position 8,728 of record DATEIR010000061.1, read on the forward strand.
CCGTCCTTGCCATGGTAGCGGAAGCGGAGCCACCGGCCGCGCCACTCGGGGGGGTCGGCCGAGCCCAGCTGCTCGTCCAGCAGGCCTCGGACCTCGAAGACATCCTCGAAGCCCGCCTCGAACGAGAGCTCGATCTCGAGCTGGGTGGCTTCCCGTCCCCAATTGTGCAGCGTGAAGACGTCGGTGAGCGTCAGCGCGCGACCGTCGAGGACCCGGCTCCACTCGATCGAGCGGGTGTCCCGACTGCTCAACTCGATGGCCCCGCGGGCCCCCGCTACCGTGGTCACGCCGAGCGCGGTGGGGATGGCCGAGTCGACCCGGAGGCGGTAGGTGCGGAGGTAGCGGCAATCGTGGAAGTAGAGCCCCAGCCCGTGCTTTCGCCCCTCCGGCAGCGCACCATCAGGCCCGAACATGAGGAAGACGTCGCCATCCTTGAGCACGACGGCGTCGGCGATCGTCTCGGTCACTGAGGCGATACCCTGCGAGAGCACCTGCTGCTTCCGCTCCGCGTGACCGGCGGTCGGAACGCCGTGAGCTGGCTCGTCCTCTGTTGCTACCGTCGTAGGGGGTGACCCCCGATCGGACATGACCCATCTCCGAGTCGGTGAAAACCTTCGAATGGGCAACTTGGATCACCATTCGCGTTGCCGCCGTGAGGAGTGACCGGTAAGATTTGCCGACTGCGATGCTCCTCAAGCACCTTCAGTACCTGACCACGCTCGCTCGCGAGCGGCACTTCGCCCGGGCGGCCTCGGCCTGCGGGGTTACCCAGCCGACGTTGTCCGCCGGCATCAAGCAGCTCGAGGAGCAGCTCGGCCTGCTGGTGGTCCAGCGGGGGCAGCGCTTCGAGGGCCTGACGGCTGCGGGCGAGCGGGTGCTGACCTGGGCCCAGCGGATCACGGCCGATGCGGAGAGCCTGGAGCAGGAGGCCAGCCGGCTCCGGCAGGTGCTGCAGGGACGGCTCCGGATCGGGGTCGTTCCGACGGCGCTCCCCGCGATCCCCATTCTGGCGTTGCCCCTGGCGCAGAAGTATCCGGGCGTGAGCTTGACCGTCGTTGCCGATCCATCGGTGGACATCCAGGCGGGGCTGGACCAATTCCGCTTCGAGGCCGGCGTCACCTACCTCGACAACGAGCCGCTCTCCCGGGTCCGGGGTATTCCTTTATATCGGGAGCAGTACCTCCTGGCGACGCCGGCGGGGGGACCACTGGCGGGCAAGCGCCGGGTGAGCTGGAAGGAGGCCGCCACGCTGCCGCTCTGCCTGCTCACGCCCGACATGCAGAACCGTCGGATCGTGAACGGCCACTTCGCGGATGCGGGCGCCACCGTCGCGCCCGCGGTGGAGACCAACTCGGTGTTCACCCTGTGCGCACTGGTGCGCTCGGGGTACTGGTCGAGCGTTCTGCCGCACGGGTTCCTGCCGCTGCTCTCCGGGGTGGAGGAGGTGGCGATCCTGCCGCTCGAAGGTCCGGCGGCGGCGCATACCGTGGGCGTGGTGGTGTCGGACCGAGACCCGCTCCAGCCCACGGCGACGGCCTTGCTCGATGCCCTGGCAGGCCTCGACTGGTCCCGGGTGGAGGGTTCCCGAGAACGCTGAGCATTTGATAGATGGTTTCTATCGGGCTATATAAGGTCTAAATTGGCGATAACTTCCGAACCGGATCACCTTCCACGTAACCGCCTCCGGGCCGGTGGAATGCGACGATCTTTTGAAGCGCCCGGTATCCGGGGTTGTCTGATTTTCGTTCTGGGAGAAGCACCTTATGGCGATGAAGTACACCCGTCTCACCGAACCGCTGGTGCGGGACGGAGGGGAGCTGCGTCAGGCCAGCTGGGAGGAGGCGCTGGACCGTGCCGCGGAGGGATTCCTCCGCACCAAGGCCCGGTACGGCGGCGATGCCATCGGCACCTTCAGCTGCTCGAAGGCCAGCAACGAGATGAACTATCTCGCGCAGAAGCTGGTCCGGGTCGGCTTCGGCACCCACAACGTCGACAGCTGCAACCGAACGTGACACGCTCCTAGCGTCGTCGGTCTGGCGACGGTGTTCGGTGCCGGTGGGGGCACGAGCTCCTACCGAGAGGTGGAAGAGACGGACGTCATCTTCCTCTGGGGCGCGAACGCCCGGGAAAATCACCCGATCTTCTTCCATCACGTCCTGAAGGCGATCCACCGCGGCGCCCGGATGTTCGCCGTGGATCCTCGGCGAACCTCCTCCGCGCAGTGGGCCGATACCTGGCTCGGCCTCAACGTGGGCAGCGACATCGCGCTCGCCAACGCGATGGCGCGGGAGATCATCCATGCGGGGCTGGCGAATCGGACCTTCATCCAGCGGGCGACCAGCGGCTTCGAGGCCTACGCCGCGGCGGTCGAGCCCTACACCCTCGAGGTCGGGGAGCGGGAGTCCGGAGTTCCGGCCGACGTCATTCGCAAGGCGGCCCACGCCTATGCCCAGGCCGATCGGGCCGTCATCTGCTGGACCCTGGGCATCACCGAGCATCACAACGGCGTCGACAACGTGCTCGCGCTCATCAACCTGGCGCTCCTCACCGGGCACGTGGGCAAGTACGGGTCGGGGGTGAACCCGCTTCGGGGTCAGAACAACGTGCAGGGCGGTGGGGACATGGGGGCCATTCCCAATCGCCTCGTCGGCTTCCAGGACTGGACCAAGGATACCGATGTGCGGGCCCGGTTCGAGCAGGCATGGGGAGTGAAGCTGAAGCCGCAGTACGGCTGGCACATGACCCAGATGTTCGAGGCCGCCGAGCGGGGAGAGCTGCGCGCCATCTACGCGATCGGCGAGAACCCGGCCCAGGCGGAGGCCGATCAGCATCGGACCGAGCGGCTGCTGACCGGCCTGGATCACCTGGTGGTGCAGGACATCTTCCTGACCGCGACGGCGCGGCTGGCGCATGTGGTGCTTCCCGCCTCCTCCAGCTGGTGTGAAGCGGAAGGCACGGTCACCAACAGCGAGCGGCGGGTGCAGCGGGTGCGGAAGGCGCTCGAGGCGCCGGGCAACGCCCGGGACGACCTCTGGATCATCTCGGAGCTGGCCCGGCGGATGGGATACGACTGGGGCCACCCGACCGCCGAGGACGTGTGGAACGAGGTCCGAAGCCTGGCCCCGATCTTCGCCGGGATGAGCTACCAGCGGCTCGAGCGAGAGGGCGGGCTGCACTGGCCCTGCTTCAACGAGAGCCACCCGGGAGAGCTCTTCCTCCACAGCCGGCTCTGGAATGACCCCATCGTCGTGCCCCTGGCACCCTTCTCGGTGGTCGAGCACGATCCGCCGCTGGAGCGACCGGACGCGGAGTATCCTTTCCTGCTCACGACCGGCCGGCGGCTCGACTCCTACAACACCGGGGTGCAGACCGGCGGGTTCACCTCGCCCCTCCGGCGCGGGGAAACGCTGGACATCTCGCCGGAGGACGCCGAGCGTCTCGGCATTCTCGACGGCGACCCGGTGCGCGTCACCTCGCGCCGCGGCAGCGTGGTGGCGCCCGCGCGACGCGATCGATCGCTCCGGGCGGGCCTGGTATTCATGACCTTCCACTTCCAGGATGAGGTGCGGGTCAACCAGCTCACCACCGACGAGACCGATCCCAAGTCGGGAACGGCGGAGTTCAAGGCCTGCGCCGTCCGGGTGGACCCGGTGCGGGCCTCGGAGCCGGCCACGACCGCGGCCCGCCAGGCCGTGGGGCACGGAGGTTAATTGGATCTACACCTGCTCGATGCGGAGCCTACCGCCGCGGAGCGCGAGGCAGTCGACGCCCTGCTCGGCGAGCCCCGCTCGGGATGGGAAGGCGGCGACCGGGATGAGAGCCGGGACGCCTTTACCGCGGAGGGCGGCCACGAGGCGCGGGCGCTTCGCCACCTGCTGCTGCCCGCGCTGCAGGCGGTGCAGGCGCGGGTCGGCTGGGTCAGCGAAGGCGCGCTGAACTACGTCTGCCAACGGCTCTCGGTCCCTCCGGCCGATGCCTACGGCGTGGCCACCTTCTATGCCCTGCTGTCCACCGTGCCGCGTCCGCCGCGCATGCTCCACGTCTGCGACGACATCGCCTGCCGCTGCAAGGGGGCCGCGGAGCTGTGCGCCGAGCTGGAGCGCACCGTGGGCCCGGCCTATCACGCCCCGCAGGGCGAGCACGTGGATCTGGATGGGGCGCCATCGGGCTGGTTGCGCAGTCCCTGCCTGGGACTGTGCGAGCAGGCGCCGGCGGCGATGGTCACCGTGGCGGGGCCGAAGCCGGTGGAGCGGCTGTTCGGGCACGCGACGGTGGCCGGTCTCTCCCGGATCCTCGAGGGCGACCTGGCGCCGTCGCTGGAGCCGCGGCCGCGGCTCTGGCAGGCCGGCGATCCCTATCTGCGGCTGCTCCGTCGGGTGGACGTGACCGACCCGACGAGCCTGGACGATTACCGGGCCCACGGCGGCTACGAGGCGCTGCGGCTCGCGTTCACGCTCGGCCCCGAAGGAGTCATCCGCGAGGTCACCGAGGCCAAGTTGATGGGTCGCGGCGGCGCCGCGTTCCCCACCGGTCGCAAGTGGGAGGCGGTCGCGCGGCAGCCGGTGCGTCCCCATTACCTCATCTGCAATGCCGACGAGTCGGAGCCCGGCACGTTCAAGGACCGGGTGATCATGGAGGGCGATCCCTTCAGCCTCGTCGAAGCCATGACGATCGCCGCCTACGCGACGGGCTGCGAGCTGGGGTTCATCTACATCCGCGGCGAGTACCCGCTCGGCGCCGAGCGACTGCAGGCGGCGATCGACATCGCGAGGGCCCGCGGCCTGCTGGGCGGCAACATCATGGGCCAGGGGCTCCGGTTCGACCTGGAGATCCGCCGCGGCGGCGGGGCGTACATCTGCGGCGAGGAAACGGCGGTCTTCAACTCGATCGAGGGCTTGCGGGGCGAGCCCCGCAACAAGCCGCCGTTTCCGGTCAACGTCGGCGTGTTCGGCAAGCCGACGCTGATCAACAACGTCGAGACCCTGGTGAACGTGCTGGAGATCCTCCGCATCGGGGGGCCGGCCTACGCCGCGATCGGCACGCCGGGGTCCACCGGACCCCGGCTCTTCTGCCTGTCCGGCTGCGTCACCCGGCCGGGTGTCTACGAAGTGCCGTTCGGCACCACCCTTCGGCAGATGCTGCATCTGGCGGACGGCGTGGCCGGCGGGCGGCCGCTCCAGGGCATCCTGCTGGGTGGGGCGGCCGGCGTCTTCGTGCGGCCGGACGAGATCGACATGCCGCTCACCTTCGAGGGCACCCGGGCGGCCCAGGCCACGCTCGGCTCCGGCGTCATCATGGTGTTCGACGACACCATCGACATGGTGCCGATTCTGCTTCGTATCGCGGCCTTCTTCCGGGACGAGTCCTGCGGCCAGTGCGTACCGTGCCGGGTGGGTACCGTCCGGCAGGAAGAGGCGCTCCATCGCATCCAGTCGGGACGCCTCCGCGGTGACCTGAGCGGCGAGCTGGCGCTTCTCGACGAGATCGGCCTGGCCATGAAGGATGCATCGATCTGCGGCCTCGGACAGACCGCGTACAGCGCAGTCGAGTCGGCGATCAAGCGGCTTCGACTGTTTACATAGGAGTACCCCATGACCTTGGAACGTCCGCTGACCGGGGAGCGACCGATGATCGCGTCCGGCCCACTGCTCGTTCCGCTACGCCCACCACCGCGCAGCGTCGAGCTCACCATCGACGGGGCGACCGTGCTGGTGCCGGAAGGCAGCACCATCCTCGACGCCATCCGCGCGCAAGGCAAGGAGACGCCGACGATCTGCTACCTCGAGACGCTGCACCCGGTCAACGTGTGCCGGGTCTGCGTGGTCGAGGTGGAGGGGTCCCGCGTGCTGGTGCCGTCGTGCTCCCGCCCGGTCGAGCCGGGGATGGTAGTGAAGACCGACTCCGAGCGGGTGCGCCACAGCCGCAAGATGGTGCTGGAGTTCCTGGCCTCGTCGGTGGATCTGTCCACCACCCCGGATGTGGACCGCTGGCAGGACGATTACGGCGCCCGGCCGGAGCGCTACGGCCCGCCTCAGCCCCCCAATCCGGCGGGGTACCGCGACAGCCTCCAGCCGGGCCACCACGAGCCGCCGAACCCCGACTACGCGGCCACGGTCGCTCAGCCGGTCAAGGTCGACAACGAACTGTACGTTCGGGACTACGGCAAGTGCGTCCTCTGCTACAAGTGCGTCGAGGCGTGCGGGAAGGACTACCAGAACACCTACGCGCTCACCGTGGCGGGCCGCGGCTTCGACGCCCGGATCTCCACCGAGTTCGTGGTTCCGCTGCCGGAGTCGGCCTGCGTCTACTGCGGCAACTGCATCGCGGTCTGTCCCACCGGCGCGCTCATGTTCAAGAGCGAGCGGGATCACCGGGACGCGGGAACCTGGGACGAGAGCCGCCAGACCATCACCACGACCGTCTGCCCCTACTGCGGCGTCGGCTGCAATCTGGAGCTGCACGTACAGGACAACGAGATCGTGAAGGTGACCTCACCCTTCGACCATGACGTTACCCGCGGCAACCTGTGCATCAAGGGCCGCTTCGGCTGGCGCTACGTGCAGAATCGACCGCCTGTCGCTCACGGCGACGGGCGAGGGAACGGTAGAGCCGTCGCGCCGTGACCACGCTGGGGTTGATCGCGGCGGCCGTCCAGGTGTTCCTGGCCGGCGCCGCGCCCTCCGCACGCCCCACGCCTTCTGCCGCTGACGTCCGCTCCGCGTTCCTCCACGCCTGGCAGGGCTACCGCCGTTACGCCTGGGGCCACGACGACCTCGACCCGCTGAGCCGCACGCCGCACGATTGGTACGGCGTTCCGCTGCTGATGACGCCGGTCGATGCCTATGACACCATGCTGCTCATGGGCCTCACCGACGAGGCGGCCGAGACCAAGCGGCTGATCCTGACGCGGCTGTCGTTCGACCACGACGTATCGGTCCAGGTCTTCGAAGTGACCATCCGCCTGCTCGGCGGGTTGCTGAGCGCGTACGAGATGGACGGCGATCCCCGGTTTCTCCGTCTCGCCACCGATCTGGGCGACCGCCTGCTTCCGGCCTTTCGCTCGCCCACCGGCATGCCGTTCCGCTACGTGAACCTCCGCACCGGCCAGACCCGCGATCCGGTGAGCAACCCGGCCGAGATCGGCACCCTGATGCTGGAGTTCGGGACTCTCGCGCGACTCACCGGGCGCCCCGTGTACTACGACACCGCCAAGCGCGCGGCCGAGCAGCTCTTCGCCCGCCGGTCCCCGCTGGGGCTGGTGGGCAGCACCATCGATGTCCGGACCGGCGCCTGGCAGGACAGCACCAGCCACGTCGGCGGCGGGATCGACTCCTGGTACGAGTACCTGCTCAAGTCCTGGCGCCTGTTCGGCGACGACGATTTTCGCCGGATGTGGGAGGCGAGCGTCGGCCCGATGCACCGGTGGCTGGCCGACGAGCGGTTCGGTGGGCTCTGGTACGGTCAGGCCGACATGGCCACCGGCGCCCGCACCGGCACCCGCTTCGGCTCGCTCGAGGCCTTTCTCCCCGCGGTGCTCGCGCTGGCGGGTGACACCGGCCGGGCCGCGCGGCTCATGGCGTCGGTCAACCGGATGTGGACCGCCTTCGGCCTCGAGCCCGAGACGCTCGACTACTCGACCATGACCATCGGCGACGAGCCGGGCTACGAGCTGAGGCCCGAATCCCTGGAATCGGCGTACTACCTGTACCGGCTGACCGGAGACGAGCGGTACCGGGCGACGGGGGCGGCGATGTGGGCGGCGATCGATCGCTGGACTCGCACCGACGCGGGCTTTGCCGCGTTGTCCGACGTCCGCACTCGGGCCAAGCGCGACCGGATGCATTCATTCCTGTTCGCCGAGACGCTGAAGTACGCCTACCTGCTCCTCGCGCCGGCCGGGACGCTCGACCTGAGCACGGTCGTGTTCAACACCGAGGCGCACCCGCTTCTTCTGAGCCGCTCGCGCGACTCCACTGGGGTGGCGCCGGGCCGGTGAGCTACGGAGTCAGCCGCTCCGGGTGGGTGTAGACGGTGTGGCCGCCGCCCCGGGCAAAGCCCACGAGCGTGAGCCCCGCCTGACGGGCCACTCGCACGGCCAGCCCGGTCGGTCCCGAGATCGCGGCCAGCAGAGGCGCGCCGAGGACGGTCGTCTTCTGGACCATTTCGAAGCTGGCGCGGCTGGTCACCACGATGAAGCCGCTTCGAGGATCGGTGCCGGCCTTGAGCAGGGCGCCGATGAGCTTGTCGAGGGCGTTGTGCCGGCCGACATCTTCCCGCACCACCTGCACCGCGCCGTCGAGCCCGGCCCAGGCGGCCGCGTGCACCGCGCCGGCTTCGGCGTTGAGCGACTGATGTGAGGACAGGGCCTCGAGCGCGCGTCGCAGGGCCGACCCGGAGATCGTGACTCCCTCCGCGACGGGATGCAGCTGCTTCAGCACCATCGATACGCTGTCGGCCCCGCAGATCCCGCAGCCCGTCCGGCCGGTGAGGCGCCGCGTCCGCCCGGCGATCACCTCCTCGCAGGCCTGGCTCACTCGTGCCTGGATCTCGATCCCCTGGCTGTAGCGCACCACCTGGACTTCCTGGAGGTCGGCCGGCGAGGCGATCAGCTCCTCGGTGAGGCTGAATCCGAGGGCGAAGTCCTCGAGGTCCTGCGGGGTCGCCATCATGACGACGTGGGGAATGCCGTTGTAGACGATCGCGACCGGGGTCTCTTCGGCGATGGTCTCCGTGGTGGCGGAGGCCTGGCCGTCGCGCCAGCGGGTGGCCGGCAGGGTGAGGAGGGGCTGGGTGTACCCCAGGCGCAGGAGACCCAGCGGGTCCTGCATCTGGGACAGGTCGATGTCGGCGGCCATGCCGAATTATACTTGACAGGTGACCACCCTCGCCGCCGACGACCCTTCCTCGGTCACATCACCCCACCCGTCGCTCGGGTCCCGGACCGCCCTCACGGCGGCGCTGGCGGGCGTGGCGTACCTGTTCGCCGCCGAGCTGGGGATGACGCTCACCATGCGTCCCCAGCCGATCTCCACCCTCTGGCCGCCCAACGCCATCCTGTTCGGGCTGCTCCTGCTCACCCCCCAGCGGCGCTGGTGGGTGGTCCTCCTGGGCGCGTTTCCGGCCCACCTGCTGGTGGAGCTGTGGTCGGGAATTCCCGTTCCGATGATCCTCTGCTGGTTTCTCAGCAATTCGAGCGAGGCGCTGATCGGCGCGACGCTGGTCCGCGCCATGGGCGGAGGGACCGCGCGGTTCGACGCCTTCCGGGGCGTCGGGGTGTTCCTGTTCGCCGCGCTGACGAGCGTCTTCGTCTCCTGCTTCATGGACGCCGGCTTCGTGTACCTGAACCGGTGGGGCTCGACCGGGTACTGGGAGAACTGGCGAGTGCGGTTCCTCTCCAATCTGCTCGCCCAGCTCACCTTCGTGCCGGTGATCGTCACGTGGGGGCAGGCGGGGCTGCGAGGCCTGCGCCGGTTGTCGCTGCCTCGGGCGATCGAGGCCGCCGCGCTGAGCGCCATGCTGGGGCTGGTGTGCTTTGTGGTGTTCACCCGTGCCGATCCCGGCGGTGGCACCAGCCCGGCGCTGCTCTACGCCCCGCTCCCCTTCCTGCTCTGGGCCGCGGTCCGGTTCGGGCCGGCGGCCACCAGCAGCAGCCTGCTGCTGGTGGCGCTGTTGGCTGTCGCCGGTG
>DATEIR010000062.1:0-19645 GCA_035278885.1 Gemmatimonadales bacterium
CGCCCGACCGGAACGGGAGCGCGCCCGATTCCTCCATGGCCCACCAGTCGCTGAGTCGGTTGTCGCCCTCGACCTGATGCGCCGCCGTGGCGGCGCCCCAAAGAAACCCGGGAGGGAAGTCGGGCGCGCCGCCGCTCACCGGGTAAGAGCCAGGCCGAGCTCGGCCTGGTGCGCTCGCAGGTAGGACTGGATCGCCTGGGCGATGACGCGGTTGCCGGCGGCGTTCGCGTGGCCGTCCACTTCGTAATACAGCGGCGGGCCGACGGCGTGCTCGCGCAGCGGACCAGTCAGATCCAGGCACTCCAGGCCGCGCGCCCGGAGGGCGCCAACCCAGTCGGCGGTCATCGGTGGCACAGGCAGGTGCTGCAGTGGGAGATAGACTTCCTCCTTACTGGGAAAGACCAGGACCACCAGGCGGGCGTCGCTGTGCGCGGCGAGCTCGCGAGCGCGGTCGACGGCCGCGAGCACGTGGTCGAAGGTGGAGTCGCCCGGATGACTCCGGGCGGCCCTGACGACCAGCCGGGAGGGCAGCAGCTGAATCCGGCTCCCGTCGGCCAGCCGGGCGGTGACCCCGGCGAACCGGTCGTGCCGGTGCTTCCAAGCTTCCTCCAGTGCCGCCGCAAGATAGCTCCGCTCCCAGAACGGCTGGGCATGGCCCAGCCCACCGGCGATCCGCCATTCTGCGAAGTTGCCCGGATGACCCTCGCCTGACCAGCGGTCGAACGCCTCCTGGTCGTCCAGGTCATTGCCGGGGAAGACGCCGTAGAGGACGACGCGGGGGTGCAGAGGCAGGCCGAAGCGCCGGAGCAGCACGGTGTACTGGGCCGGCCCCGAGCCGATGAGCCCCAGATTCCTCACCCTCAGGGGGCTGAGCGAGTCGCCCACGAGCCGTGGCCAGGCAACCGAATCGTCCACGCCGAAGGCGAAAGTCCAGCTGTCTCCCACGGCGACAACCTCCGCGGAATCGGGGGCGCTGTCGGCGTTGCGGAAGCCGTCGCGGTCGGTGGTGTAGGAGAAGTCGACCCCGCTCCGGCGGACTTCGTCGTGGCCATACGGTATGTACAGGTAGCCGATCTCCGAGTCGGGGCGGGTGCGCGCGGCGTGGCTCTGCCGCTGCTCCTGCCACGTGAGTCGGAGCCTGGCTTCCTCGGAAAGCAGCCCCGGGTCCAGCCGCAGCACCAGCTCGGCGCCGCCGAGCGCCGCGACGAAGCTGCCGCCCAGCAGGCCCAGATTGGCCAGGATCGGATGTAGGCGCAGGGTCATCTCCTGAGATGGCAAGCGTCAGCGGCCTACCGCGCGCGCCACACGCTCCCTAAGTTCCCAACCACCCGAGACCGTCAGGGAGCTCGTGGATATGGTACGGCTTCCGAATCTGGTGGTCGTCGGCGCGCCCAAGTGCGGTACGACTTCGCTCTACCAGTACCTCAAGCAGCACCCTGAAGTCTATCTCCCCACCCGCAAGGAATTGCACTACTTCACTCGCGCCGAGCTTGCCCGGGACACCGCCGGACCGGGGGACGCCACCGTCCTGCAGCATCTGTGCGCGGATCGGGCGGCCTATGAAGCGGAGTTCGCGCCCGCTGCCGGACAGCCCATTCGGGGGGATATCTCCCCATCCTACTTCGATTTTGCCGAGGTGGCGCCGGCAATGCGCCGGGAGCTTGGCGACGCCCGCATTGTCGTGCTGTTGCGCGATCCCATCGGCAAAGCCTTCTCCCAGTACATGCACCTGGTGCGCGACGGTCGGGAGACCCTCCCGTTCTTCGAGGCGCTGCAGGCCGAGCCGGATCGGACCGGGCAGGGCTGGGGGATGATCTGGCGCTACGCCGGCAGCTCCCTCTACGCCGAGCGGCTCCGGCACTACCGGGACGCGTTCGGGTCCGACCGGGTGCGGATCTACCGATTCGAGGACTTCATCGCCGATCCCCAGGCAACCCTGAGCGACCTGTGGCGGTGGCTGGGGATCGACCCGTCGGTCCGCCCGGACACTAGCCGCGCCTTCAACGCCTCCAGCCAGCCGCGCTCCCGGGTGGTGGCCAGCCTGATCTCCAAGCGGAGCCCGCTGGCGGCCCTGGCCCGCGCGCTGGTGCCGGCGGGGGTGCGAGGCCGCATCACCGAGGGGGTGCGCAACCTCAACGCCGGCGCCAAGGGCCGGGTGGACGAGCGCTCGGCCGCGTACCTGCGGGAATTTTTCCGGGATGATGTCCGCGAGACCGAGACCCTGTTCGGGCGGCCGCTCGGATGGCTGCGGTGAGCGCGGCCCCCGCCGCTCGGGAGGTGAGCGCCGACGAGGCGCACCATCGCCAGCGCAAGGGCACCCGCCAGCTGCTGGCCGGCCGGGCCTCGTTCATCGCGTCGGGATACGTCGTCTCGGTCATCCTGGCGCGAGGGCTTGGCCCGGGGCTCTACGGGTACTACGGGATCATCGTCTCCCTCATCACCCGCGTCGAGCTCATCACCAGCGCGGGCATTCCGGGGGCCATCGCCAAGCTGATCCCCGAGCACCGGGAGGATCCCCGCCCGGTCGAGGCCACGGCGCGAGCCCTGCTGCTGGGCATCGGATTCCTCGCCTTCGCCCTCTGCTGGCTCGCGGCACCTCTGGTCGAAAGCTCGTTCAAGGTCCCCAACGCGACCTACCTCTTCCGGATCGCGTGCCTCGACGTGCCGGCGACGGCGCTCTACGTGAGCTACACCGGCATTCTGGGCGGGCACCGGCGGTTCGGCCATCTGGCCATCGCCCAGATGGTGTACGCGGCCGCCAAGGTGGTGGGTGTGCTGATCCTGCTCGGGATCGGGATGAGCGTGGCGGGGGTGCTGCTCACCAACGCGCTGGCCACGATGGTGGCCTGCGGGTTCCTGCTGGTCAAGTTCCCACCCACGGGCTTCCGGCCGGAGCCCGAGCTGCTTCGCCGCATCGGGGCGATCGCGGTGCCGATGGGCGCTTACCTGATCGCGGCCCAGGTGTTGAGCAACATGGACCTCTGGGCGCTGCAGCTCCTGTGGCGCGGGGACGAGGTCGTGGTGGGGCGCTACGTGGCGGCGCTCAACATCTCGCGGACGCTCACCATCATCCCGACCGTGCAGTCCGGCGTGCTGTTCGCCTCGCTGGCCTGGGCGCTGGCCGCCAACGACCTGCCCGCAGTGCAGCGCCACATCCAGGAGGCCACCCGATTCGCGCTGATCGCGGCCGCGGGCGCCCTGGTGATGCTCTCGCCGGATGCCTCGGTGCTCATGGGCACCATCTTCTCCAAGGCGTACTCGCCCGGCGGCCGTTTTCTCGAGTATCAGCTGCTCGCGTTCGGCGTGTACGGGCTGCTCGACGCGTATGCGCATACGCTCGTCGTGGCCGGCCGGCAATGGCTCGCCGCGGGCATCCTGCTCTGCCTGCTGCCGGTCGCCTGGCTCTCGAATGTCCTGCTCATTCCCCGCGTGGGCCCGGTGGGCGCGGCCATGTCGCTGGCGCTCGGACTCGGCACCGGCGTCCTCATCATGGGCGCGGTCACCTGGCGGCGTTTCGGCGCGCTGGTCCGGCTGAGCACGCTGCTTCGGGTGGCGCTGGCGGCCGGGGTGGCCGTGGCGGTGAGCGAATTGCTGGTGGTCCGGGGCGCCTGGGTCGTGCCGAAGCTCGGCCTGATCGGGCTGATCTATCTCGCGGTCCTGGTCTTCACCCGCGAGGTCACCTCGGCCGATCTCGGAATGGGCAAGCCGCCCAAGCCCGACCTGACCCCCGAAGAGCCCGGGAGCGAGCTGTGAAGCGCATCGTCCTTCTGGTGTTGGGCTTCATCGTGGCCGCGGAGCTGGTGCTGCGGATCCCGCCGGTATGGAACGCGGTGACGGCCGCCCTTCCACAGGGACCCGGGGAGGTCGAGACCCTGCTCAAGCGCCCCGGTGGGGTGGACTCGCTCGAGTTCGTGCGCGACCCCGAGCTGGGCAACCGCCCCAGACCATCGCGCACCGATACCGTGCATACGCCGGACTTCGACTTCGTGGTGATGCTCGATTCGGCGGGGTTCCCCAATCGCGAGCCCTGGCCCAACCCGGCAGACCTGGCGGTCCTGGGAAATTCGCTGGTCGTGGGCGAGGGGGTCGGCATCGAGCGCGGCTTCAGTACCCTGGTCGCGCATCGGCTGGGCACGGACCGGGCGGTCAACTTCGGCCTGGGCGGGGCGTCGCCGGAGCATCAGCTGCGGATCTATCACCGCTACGTCGCCCAGCTTCACCCCAAGGTGGTCCTGGCGGTGATCTGGGTGGCCAGCGACGTGACGAACGCCTTCAACTTCCAGCGCTGGCTGGCCAGCGGGAGCGGCCAGAATTTCCTGGAGTACCGGACCAGCGGCCAGGCCAAGGCGACGCCGGACCGATCGGCCCGGCTGGCAAGCTCGATTCGGGGCAGCTCCAGGCTGCTGCGCGTGGCTGCCGGACTCGGCGTCGGCTGGAAGCGGCAGCACGGGTCGATGCCGGAGCGGGTTCCGCTCACCGGCGGGGACACGCTCTACCTCTCCCGGAAGACCGAAGAGGCGTTGGCGGAGGGGATGCAGCGCCCCGGCCTGCCCGACCTCGCGCGCGTCTTCTTCGGCCCGCTCGACTCCCTGCGGCAGGCGGTGGAGACCGATCACGGACAGCTGTTCGTGGTGCTGCTGCCGAGCAAGGAGGAGCTGTACGCCGCGCGGGCCTACCCACCGGTCCTGCGGGCGGCCGATGCGGTGCGGCGAGGCCTGGACAGCCTCCACATCGCGACCATCGACCTTTACCGGCCCATGGAAGCCGGGATGGCGGGCGGAGTTCCGTTCTTCACCCGCGACATCCACTTCACCGTCTACGGCAACCGCGTCGTGGGCGACGCGCTGGCCGACTCGCTGCAGGCGAGGGGGGTCTCCTTCCGCCACTGACCGACCCTGCCAACGGGCTTCCGGGCGGGGTATCTTTCCCCGCTATCGCCAATTCCTGCACGAGGATGCCCATGGCCACCGCCGCCGCCACCTCCCAGTTCACCGGGGTCGATTTCTTGAATTTCGACAGCCTCCTCAACGAGGAGGAACGGGCAGTGCGCGACACTGTCCGGGCCTGGGTGGACGAGCATCTGATTCCGGTCATCGGTGAGGCGTACATCGAGGGCCGCTTCCCCAGGCAGCTGATTCCAGGGATGGCCGAGCTGGGCCTCTTCGGGGCCAACCTGCCGGAGGAATACGGCTGCGCCGGCCTCGACAACGTCGCCTACGGGCTCATCATGCAGGAGCTGGAGCGGGGCGATTCGGGCATCCGCTCGTTCGCCTCGGTGCAGGGCGCGTTGGTGATGTACCCCATCTACGCCTTCGGCTCCGACGAGCAGAAGAAGAAGTGGCTGCCGCTGCTCGCCGCCGGGCAGGAGATCGGGTGCTTCGGCCTCACCGAGCCCGACTACGGGTCCAATCCCGCCGGCATGATCACCACCGCGCGGGAGACCAAGGACGGCTGGGTGCTGAACGGCACCAAGATGTGGATCACCAACGGGTCGCAGGCTACGGTCTCCATCATCTGGGCCAAGACGGGATCGGTGGACGATCCGAAGTCCATCCGCGGCTTCATCGTTCCCACCGATACCGCGGGCTACGCCGGCAAGGACCAGAAGGGCAAGCTCTCGCTCCGCGCCAGCGACACCAGCGAGATCCATCTGCAGGACGTGCATCTGCCGAAGGACGCCATCCTCCCCAAGTCCGGCGGCATCAAGAGCCCGCTCATGTGCCTGACTCAGGCGCGCTACGGCATCGCCTGGGGCGCCATGGGGGCGGCCATGGCCTGCTTCGACGAGGCCCGACGGTACGCCGGCAGCCGGGTCATGTTCAACAAGCCGATCGCGGCCACCCAGATCCAGCAGGTCCGGCTGGCCGAGATGCTGACCGAGATCACCAAGGCGCAGTTCATGACGCTGCAGCTCGGGCGGCTCAAGGACGCCGGCACCATGACGCCCGACCAGGTCTCGCTCTGCAAGCGCAACAACGTGAGCATGGCCTGCGACATCGCCCGGGAGGCGCGCCGCCTGCTCGGCGCCAACGGGATCCTGGTCGAGTACCACTCGATGCGGCACATGGCCAATCTCGAGTCGGTGTACACCTACGAGGGCACGCACGACATGCACTCGCTCATCCTGGGTCAGGCGATCACGGGGCACAGCGCCTTCGCGTGAGCGACGCCTCGCCATCGACGCCCGCCTCCTCGTCCCCGCTCTCGTCCGACGCGATCGAGGAGCGCTGCCGGGAGTGGTACCGCGAGCACGGGCCGGCGGTCTACGGCTACCTCCGCTTCCACGTTCCCTCGATCGACGTAGCGGAAGACCTGACCGCCGAGACTTTCCTCAAGCTGGTCCGCTCGGCGCGGCGCTACGATCCCGCTCAGGGGTCGGCTCGCACCTGGATTCTCGCCATCGCGCGCAACGTGCTGCGGGACTGGGGACGGCGCGGCCGCCTACGCCAGTACGTGGCGCTGGGGAACCTCCACGACCTCGAGTGGGACGCGCCCTCGCCGGAAGAGCGGCTGGTACGGGAGGAGGAGATCGGCCGCCTGCTGGATGCCGTCGCCACGCTCGCGCCGGCGGACCGCGAGCTCATCGGCCTGCGCTACGGCAGCGGCCTCGACGGCGCGGAGGTGGCGCAGATGCTGGGCGTGAGCGAAGGCAGCGTGCGCACCCGGCTCTGGCGCGCGCTGGGCCGCCTCAGAGCGGTGCTGCAGCCGTGAGCCGGCTTCCGACCCCTTCCACCTAACGCGCCAGCGTCCGCCACCATACCCGGCGGATCTCGCTGGCGCCCCGGGCCGACGGTTCGATGAGGCTTCCCCGCCAGTACCACCGGTCGGCGGGCGGCGCGCTGACGCCGTGCCCCATGAAGTGACGATGGACGTCGGCCAGCCTGGCGCCGGCGGTGCGGGCGGCGAGCCGGCGCACGTGGTCGTTGAACCGGTGCAGGTGCTCGATCGGCAGCCGCCCATAGCGGTCGGACAGCTCGGGCAGGAGGCCGCTGCCGTCGGTCGGGTCGTACACCGTGGCGAGCAGGAGCGTCGCGCCGGGGAATTCGTCGCGCAGCGTCGTCACCAGCTCGGCGTACCGCCCCGAGATCTCCTCCAGGACCTCGGCCAGCCGGCGCTGCTCGGTGAGCGCGTCCAGCAGGTCGTTCCCCCCGGCCGTCAGCGTGATCAGAAAGCGGGCACCCTCGCTGGTCCGTCCGATCCGCGACATCTCTTCCGTGAGCACGTCCTCGATCATCGCCCCGTCCCAGGCCAGCATTCGAGCCTCGATGCCGGCACAGAGCGTCGCCAGGTCGGTGCCGGCGAACTCGGGCCAGAAATCGTCGCGGTTCCGGTAGAGCAGGGCCGCCGCGCCCGTGGGGAGCAGCTCGCCGGGGACGGCATCGAGCTGGAGCAGGTCGCAGGTCGGGTACTCGTCGGTACTCATCGAGTCGCCCAGCGCGAGGTAGTGGGTGAAGCGCATGACCCACTATACGCCGCGTCCGGGCGACAATGCCAGGCCGGGAGGTGAGCCCCGTCACCGACATGCTGTGGCTCCGATCGCATTCTCGGTCACCCCCACTCACGCTTGGCAGCAGGGAGGCCCGATGCAAGGTCGCGCGGCCGCCGGGACGCTGCGGGCCGCGGCGTCCGACGCGGTCGATGCCGTCGTCAGCTTTCTCCCTCGCCTCCTCGGCTTCCTGCTGGTCCTGGGCGTCGGCTGGCTGCTCTCGTCGCTGGTGGCCCGCGGAGTGAGGGCCGTGCTGCAGGCCGCTGGGTTCGACGAGCTGGCGCGCCGGTCCGGGGTGGCCACCATCGCCGAGCGACTCGGCGCGCGCGCCGATCCGACCGAGATGGTCACGGTGCTGGCCCAGTGGGCGGTGCGGCTCATCGCTCTGGTGGTGGCGTTCGATCTGCTGGACCTCCCGGCGGTGTCGGTGCTGCTCCAGCGCCTGCTCCTGTGGCTGCCCAATCTCGCGGTCGCGCTGGTCGTGCTGGTCCTTGGCGGACTGGCGGCCAATGCACTCGCGACCGCGGTGCACCGGTCCGCCGCCGCCACCCGGGTCGGCAGCCCCGACCTTCTCGCGACGATCACCCAGGTGGCCGTGTGGGTGCTCGCCGTCGTGATCGCGCTGGGCCAGCTCGGCATCGCGGCCACCGTGGTGAACGCGCTGATCATCGGCGTAGTAGGCGCCGTGGCCCTCGCCAGCGGACTCGCGTTCGGACTCGGCGGACGCGACCGTGCGGCGCGCCTGCTCGACCGCTGGGCCGAACCTCCCTATCGTGCGCCGCCGAGGCGGGAGGGGACGACCGCTACGCTGCCGGTCACCATCGATGGCCGCACTCCGCGCTCGGGGTATGACCGGCGGCGTATCGCGCGTGAAGGTCGCGACCGTCGGACGGCCGAGGGCGTCGTGCGCGGATGAATGGCGGCCTGCACCGGACCTGACTACCTTTGCCGCGGACCGCCCCCGGGCGGCGCGAACCTCTGATGGGAGTGCAGGTTTGAAGATTGCGGTATGCATCAAGCGGGTGCCGGACATGGAGATGCGGTTCGCCATCGCGGCGGACCGGCGATCGCTGGATCCGGCGGGCCTCAAGTACGAGATGGGCGACTTCGACGGTTACGCCGTGGAGATCGCCCTGCAGCTGGTGGAGAAGGCCGGCAGCGGCGAAGTCGTGGTGCTGAGCCTCGGCCCCGACGGTGTGCAGGAGATCCTGCGCAAGGCACTGGCGATGGGCGCGCATCGCGCCGTCCAGCTCAAGGCGGACGAGGTCCCCTTCGACGGACTCACGATCGCCCGGGCACTCGCCGCCGAGCTCAAGGACGGCGGCTACGACCTGATCCTCTTCGGCCGGATGGCGACGGACACCGCGAGCGGCACCGTGGGGCCGATGGTCGCCGAGCTGCTGCAGATTCCCTGCGTCACGTCGATCTCGCGGTTGCAGCTCGAGAGCGGACGGGGTACCGCCGGCCGCGATCTCGAGGGCGCCGCCGAGACCGTCACCTTCCCGCTGCCGGCCGTGCTCACGATCGACGAAGGGATCGCCCGGCCTCGGCTCGCCTCACTCAAGGGGATCATGGCGGCCAAGAAGAAGCCGCTCGAGGTGAAGCCTGCGGCGCTGGGCACGCCCGCGCTGGTGGTGGAGAGCATGGCGCTGCCGCCGGAGCGCGCCGGCGGCCGGATTGTGGGCGAGGGCGCCGGCGCGGTGTCGGAGCTGGTCCGTCTCCTCCGCACCGAAGCGAAGGTGCTCTGATGGCCAACACGTTCGCGTACGCCGAAGCGCGGGGTGGTCAGCTCCGCAAGGTGGCGCACGAGGCGGTGACCGCGGCCCGGCAGGCGGCGGACGCCAGCGGGGGCGGGGAAGTGCACGCACTGCTCATGGGTGCACCGGGCATAGGGACCAAGGCCGCGGAGCTGGGCCGCTACGGCGCCGACCTGGTCACGGTCGTGGAGCACGCCGGCCTGGAGCGCTACAACCCGGAGGCCGACGCCGCGACCGCCGCGGAGCGCATCCGGGCGGGCGGCTACCGGGCCGCGTTCTTTTCAGCCTCCGCCGAGGGCCGGGATCTGGCCCCGAGGGTGGCGGCGCGCCTGGGGGTGAGTCTCGCCTCCGACGTGACCGGTTTCGAGCTCCACGGCGATACGCTCACCGCGACGCACCCGGCGTACACCGGCAAGGTCATCGTCACGCTTCGGCTCAGCGGCAGCCCGGCACTGGTCTCGCTTCGGCCCGGCGCGGTATCGCCGGCCGAGCAGCCCCGCACGGCTCGGGTGGAGTCGGCGGCGCCCGCGGTGGATCCCGGTGCGGCCAAGGTGGTCGTGACCGAGCTCGCGCAGCGCGCGGCGGCCCGGATGGACCTGGGCGAGGCGGCGGTGATCGTGAGCGGCGGCCGCGGCCTGCGCGGCGCCGAGAACTTCCGCCTGGTGGAGGAGCTGGCCGATGCCTTCGGGAACGCGGCGGTGGGCGCCACCCGGGCGGTGACCGACGACGGCTGGCGGCCTGCCACCGATCAGATCGGGCAGACCGGGCGGGTGGTGAGTCCCGATCTCTACGTCGCCGTCGGCATCTCCGGCGCGATCCAGCATCTCGCCGGCATGCGCACGGCCCGCACCATCGTCGCGATCAACAAAGACAAGGACGCGCCCATCTTCAAGATCGCCGACTACGGAATCGTGGGGGATCTGTTCGAGATCGTGCCACGGCTCACCGATGAGGTCCGCAAGGCACGGAGCGCGCACTAGGGAGCGCCGCTAGCGATACGCCCGCACCATCTCCTGAATCCGCCGCACCCCTTCGGCCACCGTCGCCTCCTCCGGCCCGAAGGAGAAGCGGACATAGTGACGGAAGCGGGACGGCCGTCCGCTCCGGCGCTTGCCCGGGTTCACGTCGAAGAACTCGCCGGGCACGCAGATCACCTTCCGCTCCAGCGCGGCGCGGAAGAACGACATCCCGTCGTCCAGCTCGGCCGGCAGGCCGGAGATGTCGCCCCAGCAGTAGAAGGTGCCTTCCGGCTCCAGATCGAACCGCACCCCCGCCTCTCGCAGCCCCTCCAGCATGATCCGTCGCTTGGGCAGAAACGCGTCCCGGATCGCTCCGGTCTCCGCGGCTACCACGTCCGGGGCGAGGAGCGGCACCGCCGCGCGCTGCATCGGCTTGCTGCCGCCGCCGTCGAGGAAGGAGCCGCTGCTGCTCACCGCCTCGATCACCGGCTGGGGACCCACGATCCAGGTGCAGCGCCAGCCGGGATAGCGCCAGTTCTTGGTGAGGCCGTCGAACAGCACCACCGGATCGGTATCCACGTCGTCCACGTACCGCGCGGCGGAGACCAGGCTGCCCGAGTCCGGCGTCTCGCGCCAGACGTAGTGCGAGTAGAACTCGTCGATCAGGAGCGCGCAGCTCAGCTCTCGCGCCAGGCGGACCCAACCGTCGAGCTCGGCGCCCGCCAGCACCTTGCCGGTCGGATTGCAGGGATTCGACAGCAGCAGCGCCGAGAGGCCGCGGCCCATGATCTCGCGCTCCAGGTCATCGAGCCCGAAGCGGTAGCCCCCGGTGGCGTCCAGCAGGATGGGGATCGAGGTGAAGAGCTTGAAGATGTCGAGCAGCTCCTCATAGGCGGTGTAGTCGGGCAGGAAATGACCCAGGTTCACCTGCCCCAGCGCCGCCACCGCCCGGGTGAGGGAGGCGCGCCCGCCGCCGCAGATGCAGACGTTCCGCTCGGTGTACTGGGAGCGCTTGCCCTGGCGATACAGTCCGTTGTACAGCTCCGCCACGGCACGCCGAAGCTCCCAGATGCCCGGGACCGGCGCGTAGTCCTGGTCGTCGAGCCCGATCTCGATCCGTCGAGTCCGCGGCGGCGCACCGGGGAGTGGTCCGGTCTCGGGCTGACCCTGTCCCAGGTTGCACCAGTCCGGGTGCCCGTAGCGGTAGCCTCGCTGGCCCGCCTCGGCCATGACGAAGATGACGCCGGTGAACGGCACCGGACGGAATGCCGGGATTCCGGGAGAGGTGGACATAGGGGCTGAAGCGTAGGGGAACGAGGCCTCAGCCGGTAGGGCCGAAGGCCCTCAGATCGTTATATTACCGCCGCTTCCGCCGCCCGTACTCGTGCTCGAGGAGCCCGCTGCAGTGTCCACCATCCTTCCCGCCCGGCATCAGGTCCCGCTCCCACTCGATCGCATCATCCTGCGCGACCTACCGGGCGCCGAGGCGATCGAGATGGACGTCGTCATCGTGGGGGCGGGCCCCGCGGGTCTGGCCTGCGCCATCGAGCTGGCTCGCCTGGTCAAGCGCGACCAGGAGAGCGGCGGCGGCATGCCCGACATCGGGATCGCGGTGCTGGAGAAGGCGGGAAGCCTGGGCGAGCACAGCCTCTCGGGCGCGGTGGTGAACCCGCGAGCCATGCGTGAGCTGTTCCCGGATCGGGCACCGAGCGACTTTCCCTTCCGCCAACCGGTGGCCGGCGAGGCCGTCTACTTCATGACCGAAGGCCGCGCGCAGCGGCTTCCCACTCCCCCGACCATGCACAACGCCGGGTACTACACCGCGTCGATCTGCGAGATCGTGCGCTGGCTGGGCGAGCGAGCCGAAGAGCTCGGCGTGAACCTCTTCGCCGGGTTTCCCGTGGACTCGCTGCTGGTCGATGGCTCGGTGGTGCGCGGCGTGCGGACCACGCCGTCCGGCCTTACGCGCGACGGGGGCCGCACGGGAGACTACGCCGAGCCGACCGACCTCACGGCCAGAGTCACGGTGCTCGCCGAGGGCACGCGCGGGCTGCTGACGCAGGCCTGGCGCCAGTGGCAGCAGGTGGGCTCCACCAACCCCTCGCTCTTCGCGCTCGGCGTGAAGGAGGTCTGGGAGAGCGCGCAGCCGCTCGACCGGGTCATCCATACGCTGGGCTGGCCGCTGCCCAACGACGCGTTCGGCGGGAGCTTCTTCTATCCGCTGGGCGAGCGGCAGGTGGCGCTCGGCCTGGTCGTGGGCCTCGACTACCACGAGGCCGCCCTCGACGTGCACGACCTGCTCCAGCGGTTCAAGCGGCACCCGCTTATCCGGCCGTACCTCGACGGGGGACAGCTGCTCGAGTGGGGCGCCAAGACCATTCCCGAGGGCGGCTACTACGCCCTCCCCGAGCGGCGCTGCGGCGACGGTGTGCTGATCACCGGCGACGCGGCCGGATTCGTGGACGTGCCCTCGCTCAAGGGCATTCACTACGCGATGCAGTCGGGGATTTATGCGGCCCGCGCCATCTTCGACGGGCTCAAGCGGGGCGACACCTCCCGTTCGACCCTGGCGGCCTACGATCGCATGGTCGACGAGAGCTACATCGTGGCCGACCTGCACCGCACCAGGAACATGCGGCTGGCGTTCAAGGATGGGCTCTACGTGGGCGGCTTCAAGGCCGGCCTGATGACGCTCACCAGCGGCCGCTTCCCCAGCGCCCGGATCGAGATGCCCGAGGACGCGGCCACGCCGCGCCACGTGGCCCCGGCCGAGCCCCTCGCCGCCGATGGCAAGCTGACGTTCGGCAAGCTCGACGCGGTCTTCAAGTCGGGGAACGCGACCCGCGATACGATTCCCTCGCACCTTCTGGTCGGACCGGATGTGAGCGCGGAGGTGGCCGATTTTTACAGCCATGTCTGCCCCGCGGGAGTGTACGAGCGGGTCGGCGACGAGCTTCGGGTCAATCCGCCCAACTGTGTCGACTGCAAGGCCACCGATGTGCTGGGCCCCCGCTGGACCCCTCGAGAGGGAGGCAGTGGGCCCAAATATCGACTCATGTGAGCCCCGAAGCGCAGATGTCATGACTTGCAGATGACACCCTCCGCGCTTCGGTAATCGCCGCCTCACCGGTGACTTCCGCCGGCCTCCGCCACGCTGCATCGAATGTCCCGCCGAGTTTCGTGACACTGTCCGCAAGTTGCGGATTGTGCCGCGACGGCGTCTCGCCCCACTGTAGGGACACGCTCGTCTCCAGGAGAAGTCATGGCGTCCGCGTCCCGGTGGTATCCGCCGGCGCTGCTCGTGCTCCTCGCTGTCCAGCCCGCTCCTGCCGCCGCGCAGACCAGCGCCGTGGCCGCGTATGCCGCGTCGCCAGCCGCGCAGCTCAAGAGCGCCCTGCGAGGCCTCGCCGCGGCCCAGGCTCGCTACCGCGACGTTCGGGGGAGCTACGCGCCGTCGCTCGCGTCGCTCCGGCTGCGGGCCGCGTCCGGCGTCAGGCTCCACATCACCGCCGCATCGGCCACCGGCTGGCAAGGCCGGGCGGTGCACCAGTCCCGCCCGGGACGGAGCTGCGTCATCTTCGTCGGTCGGGTGGACGGCGTAGAGTCCCCGCGCACCCAGGGAGACGGCGAGATGGCCGGCGAGGACGGTGTCCCCCTCTGCGACCAGATGCGCTGAGCCGCCATCATGCCCAAGCCTCGGCGGGAGTGGTTGCTTGGCGCGCTGCGCCTCGTGGGCGGCTCCATCTCCGCCGGGGCCGCCCTCGTGTCGATTTTGAGCTATACCACCAGCTCCTCCCCGAGTCCGGAAGGACCCCGGCGCGCTCATCGCCTGGCGCTCGCGCCCTCGCCCGACAGCGCCGGCGCCATCGGCGACACCATCCAGCTCGCCGCGCTCGCCACGGACGAGCGGGGCGCCGCGGTCACCGGCGCGCAGCCGGTCTGGACCACCACCGATCCTGCCGTGCTCACCATCGACCAGGCCGGCACGCTGGTGGCGGCCGGGGCGGGCAAGGCGGTGGCGGTGGTGCGCGTGGGTGAGCTGGAGGCGCGGCGGCGGATCGTCGTCCACCAGCGTCCCTCCGCGCTGGTGGTGGCCGACACGGCCGCGCTGATCCACGAGGGTGATCGTCTGAGCCCAACTGTCCTGGTGCTGGATCCGCGCGGTCGTCGGATTTCCGGACTCGAGCCGGCATGGACCAGCGGCGATCCGGCCGTCGCTCGGGTGGACAGCGGCGGAGCCGTCGTCGCGATGAGCTCGGGAGAGACCGAGCTCGTCGCTACCGCCCCCGGCGGACTCCAGGCCACGCTGCGTCTCGTGGTGCTGCCGCTGCCGTCGTCGATCACCGTGCTCGCCGGCGAAGGGCAGCGCGCGCCGGCCGGGTCGCGGCTGAGCGCACCTCTGGCCGCCCAGATCGTGAGCCGCTCCGGCCGGCCCGTGGCCGGCGTGGCCGTGCGGTTCGAGCCGTTGGCGGGGGGCACGGCCGACCCCGAGATGGACACGACCGATGCGCAGGGCATGGTGCAGGCGGTCTGGACGCTGGCGGATGTCCCGGGCCGGCAGCGCATTTCGGTAACCGTCGAAGGCATCGCCGCCGCTCCGGTGCTCACCGCCGAGGCCGATCCCGTACCCGGCAACGCTCGGGTCACGCTGGCGGAGCCGGAGCTCGTCGGCGCCGTGGGCGATACGATCGCCTCTCCGGTGGTGGCCCGGTTGACCGATTCTCTCGGGCGGGCGCTCGCCGACGTGCCCATTGCGTGGACGGCTGTAGATGGTGGGAGCATCGCCGCGCTGGCGCCCCGCACCGACTCGCTGGGCGAGGCACGTGCGGTGTGGCGCCTGGGTCCGAAGGCCGGACGGCAGCGCGCCCGCATCCAGGCCGGCAACCCCCGAAGTCTCCCACCCACGACCGTCTCGGCCAACGCCCGGCCTGGTCCCGCCGTGGCGGTGTCGGTGGTGGACGGCTCCGGCCAGGCCGGCACCGTCGGCAAGCCCCTCAAGGCGGCGATCGTGATTCGCGCGCTCGACCGCCACGGCAATCCGGTCGCGGGCGTTCCCCTGGTTCGGGCGAGCGGGTCGGGGGCGGCGCTGGACGGGGAGGCGATGACGGATTCGAGCGGCAAGGTCCGCTTCCGCTGGACCCTGGGTGGAGAGGCCGGCGCGCAGCGGCTGGTGGTCCGGCTCCGGGACGACACGGCGTCGGCTCTCGTGAGCGCGCGTGCGGCGGCGGCAGATCCCAGCATACTCACGCTGGTCGGCCCGGGCCGCTCGGGAGGGTTGACCCAGCTTCCGGTGACGCTGTCGCTGACCGACGCCTACGGCAACCCGGTGGGGGGGCGGGCGGTGGCCCTTCGCACCGCGTCGGGGTCGGTCAAGCCGGCCAAGGTCACCACCGACGCCGACGGAAGGGCGCTGGTCAAGTGGGCCCCTTCGGCCAGGGTGCGGAGCCCGCTCGTCGCCGGCGTGAGCGGCACCAAGGTAACGGCTACCCTCAGCCGGCCTCGCCCATGACCTTGACGATCACCCGCTTCCGGCGCTGGCCGTCCCACTCGCCATAGAACACCCGCTGCCAGGGTCCGAAGTCGAGCTTGCCCGCCGTGATCGGCACGATGACCTCGTGGCCCACCGTCAGGCTCCTGAGGTGCGCGGCGGCGTTGTCCTCGCCGGTCTCGTTGTGCCGATAGCGGTCGGGGTCCCAGGGCGCGATGGTGCCTTCGAGCCAGGCCAGGATGTCCTGCCACAGGCCGGATTCGTGATCGTTGACGAACACCGACGCGCTGATGTGCATGGCGGACACCAGCACGAAGCCCTCACGCACTCCGCTGGCGCGCACCTGCTCCGCCACCTGATCGGTGATGTCGATGATCTCCTGGCGCTTGCGGGTCTCGAACCAGAGATAGTGGGTGTGAGTCGTCATCGCGGTCAGCGGAGCAGGTCTTCCAGGCGCACGGCGGTGTCGGTCTTTTCGTCCCGGTACTTCACGATGACGGGCGCATAGAGCGCGATCCCCGCCTCGCGGCCAGGGCCGGAACGCACCGGCCGGGTGCCCGGCACGACCACGGCCCCCGGCGGGATCTCCAACGGCCGTTCGCCATCGCGGCGGTACACCCGATCGTGCACCAGGTCGAACACCGCCGTGCCGCCGGTGAGCAGCGTCCCCGGCGCGAGGACGGCGCGCTCGCGCACCACGGTGCCCTCGTAGACGCCGCAGTTGCCGCCCACCAGTACCTCGTCCTCGATCACCACCGGCAGCGCGCCGGCCGGCTCGAGCACGCCGCCGATCTGCGCCGCCGCCGAGAGGTGAACCCGCCGGCCGATCTGCGCGCAGGAGCCGACCAGGGCATGCGAGTCCACCATCGTGCCCTCGTCCACGTAGGCGCCGACGTTGATGTACATCGGCGGCATGCAGACCACGCCCCGGGCGACGTAGCAGCCGTCGCGGATCGCGGAGCCGCCGGGCACCAGGCGCACGCCGTCCTCCGGGCCCAGCGCGCGGAGCGGATACGTGTCCTTGTCGTAGAAGGGAAACGGGCCGCCTGTCGCCGCCGGGCCGATCTGCCCCAGGCGAAAGCCGAGCAGGATCCCCGACTTGACCCACGTGTTGGCCTGCCAGCGGCCGTCCCGCCCTCGCGCGGCAGCGCGCACGGTGCCGGCGTTGAGCTCCGCCTTGAGCCGGCGGAAGGCATCCAGGGCGGCGGGCTCCTGGCCCTTCGGCACGCCCGCGGCAAAGCGCTCCAGCTCCGCCTGCAGCGCGGCGAGATCAGCCATGCCGGCGCGCCGGGGCGAGCGGCTCCAAGGCGGCGGCCAGAGCGGCCTCGGTCGCCGGCGCGGCGGGGACCAGCGGAAGCCGGAGCACGTTCCGGATCCGCCCCATCGCGGCGAGCGCGGCCTTGACCGGGGTCGGGTTGGTTTCGAGGAAGTTGGCGTCCATCAGCGGCAGAAGCCGGTACTGCCACTCGCGGGCGGCATCCAGCTCACCCGCGAGCGCGTGGCGGACCAGCGCCGTCATCTGGCCGGGCACCTCGTTGGACACCACGCTGATGAGCCCGTCTCCGCCGGCCGCGATCACGGGAAAGGCGAGCCAGTCGTCCCCCGACAGCACGCTGAACACCGCCGGGCGCTCGCGCAGGATGTGGGTGATCTGGTGGAGATCACCGCTCGCCTCCTTGACCCCCACGATGTTCCCGTGCCCGGCCAGGCGGAGCGTGGTTCGGGGAGCCAGGTTGACCGCCGTGCGGCCGGGAACGTTGTAGAGCACGACCGGACGGGTCGCGGCATCCGCGACGGCGCCGAAGTGGCGCTCGAGACCGGCCTGGCCGGGTTTGTTGTAGTAGGGAGTGGCACTGAGGATGTAGTCGACGCCGACGCGGCACATTCGGCGGGTCTCGGCCACCGCGCGCGCGGTGTCGTTGCTGGTGGCGCCGGCCATGACGGGCACCCGGCCGGCGGCGGCCTCCACCGTCGTTGCCACCACGCGCTCACGCTCGCCGTCGTCCAGCGTCTGCGCTTCTCCGGTCGATCCGCACGGCACCAGGAAGTCGATCCCCTCGCCGATCTGCCACTCGACCAGGGCCCGCAGCGCCGCCAGGTCCACGGCACCGTCGTCGGTGAACGGAGTGACCAGCGCGGTGCCGCATCCCTGGAGCCGTGTCATCGGTGGTCTCCGAAGAGCATGGCGTCGAAGGTGAAAACCCCGGTGCGGCCGGGAAGCCATTCCGCCGCCGCGAGCGCGCCCGCCGCGAAGCCGTCCCGGTTCCGGGCGGTGTGCTGGAGGGTCACCGTTTCGAAAGGGCCGTCGAGGCTCACGCTGTGAGTGCCGGGGGTGTCGCCGGCGCGGACCGAGGTGATGGGATAGAGCCGCCCCGGATCGGCATCGCGGAGCCGCTGCTGGAGCGCCCGCGCGGTGCCCGACGGCGCGTCGCGCTTGGCGGCATGGTGCTCCTCCAGTATACAGCCGTCGAACCCCTCCCGCCCCGCGAACTCGGCCGCGAGCGCGCGCGCCGCACGGAGGAAGAGGTGCACCCCGATCGAGAAGTTGGCGGCGTGGAGCAGCGCGCCCTTCCGGGCTTCCACCACGGCGATGATCCGGGGAAGCTCGGCATCCCAGCCGGTGGTGCCGGTGACGACGGGAATGCCGGCCTCGATCAGCCGCTCGATGTTCGCGGGGGCGGCATCGGGGCGGGTGAACTCCACGGCGACGTCATGCCCTCGGATGCGCTCGGCGGTGAGTCCATGCCCTCCTGCATTCTCGTTCCGCCCTACGATCGTGGCACCATGGCCCCGGGCCGCCGCCAGACCCGCGACCGCGCGTCCCATCTTGCCGTCCCCCACGATCAGCAGGCGCATACCATCACGCATTGCTCCTCTTCGTGTCCTTTGCGCGCCGGGCCATGCCCGCTAGCACGTCCCGAAGAACTCCGCGTGCAGTCGCCGCACCACCTCGGGGCCGTCCTCCTCCCGCACCACGAAGGTCATGTTGATCGCCGAGGCGCCCTGGGATATCACCTCCACGTTGGCCGGCTGCACCGCGCGGAAGATGCGCGCCGCCAGCCCTGGGGTATGGCGGAGCCCGATGCCCACGACCGCCACGATGGCCCGGTTGTCCTCGACCCAGACCTCGCCCAGGTCGCCCAGCTCCCGCACCACCGCGTCGAGCCGGCCCCGATCCTCCACCGTGAGCGAGACGCTCACCTCGCCGCTGGCGAGCACGTCCACCACGACCTCGTGCCGCTCGAACACCTCGAACATGGTACGGAGAAAGCCGTACGTGCCCAGCATGCGGGGCGCCCGCACGTTCACGACCGTGATGCCGCGCTTCCAGGAAATCGACCGGATCGGGGAATCGCCCATCCGCTCCAGCTCCGCCGAGGGTTCGATGGTGGTGCCCGGGTGCTCGGGCCGCCGCGAGTTGAGCACCACGATCGGGATGCCCGCCCGCACCAGCGGCATCGCCGTGGCCGGATGGAGCACCTTGGCCCCGAACGTCGCCAGCTCCGCGGCCTCCTCGTAGCTCGCCGCCGCCAGCGTGCGGGCGCTCGGCACGATGCGGGGGTCCGCGGTCATGAGCCCGCTGACGTCGGTCCAGATCTCCACCCGCTTCGCCGACACCGCCGCGCCCAGCAGCGCCGCGCTGAAGTCCGAGCCGCCGCGGCCGAGAGTGGTCGGCGCACCGTCGGCGGTGGCTCCGACGAATCCCTGAGTGACCGGCACCTGGCCGGCATCGGCCATCGGCAGGAGACATTCGCGCGCCCGGGTATAGAGCACCTGGGTGTAGGGGGTCGCCCGGCCGTAGCGGTCGTCGGTGACCATGATGGGCCGGATATCCACCCATGCCGCCGGCAGACCCGCCGCCGCCAGGGCGGCCGCGACCAGGCGCGAGCTCCACAGCTCGCCGCAGCCCGCGAGCCGGTCCGCCTCCGCCGGGCGGAGTCGCCGGCCCAGCGCC
>DATEIR010000063.1:0-4971 GCA_035278885.1 Gemmatimonadales bacterium
CCATCGCCCGCGCGCCTGCTGGCCCGCCGGCGCTCCACCGGCGGTCTGGGCGATCTCGGCTTGTCCGACGCCCGCCGTCGCCTCCGCGCGGCGCGAGCATGGAGCCGGCGCGAGCGCCGCCGGTTCGACCAGGCGATGCGAGGACTCGCGGGCAGGGGGACTCCGGCTCGCAGGAAGTCGGCGCGATGACCTCCGACCGTCGCAAGCGACACCTCAAGATCCTGGAGCTGATCAGTACCCGAGCGATCCGCACTCAGGAGGAGCTGGCGGAGGCGCTCGCGACGGAAGGCTGGGACGTGACCCAGTCGTCGGTCAGCCGGGATATCTCGGCGCTCAGGCTGGCGAAGGTGGATGGGGCGTACCGACGGGCGCCCGCTGGCGCGGGCGTGGCGGATCCGGATGAGCGGCGGATCGCGGACGGGGTGCTGACCGCCGAGCTCGCCGGCGAGGCGCTGGTCGTGCTGCACACCCCGCCGGGAGAGGCGAACCGGGTGGCGGTGGCGATCGACCGGCTGGCCTGGGCCGACGTGGTGGGCACGATCGCGGGGGACGACACCATCTTCCTGGCAGTGCGGGACGGGCCGGCCCAGCGGCGGGTGATACGGGAGCTGAGGCGCCTGGGAGGAACAGCCTGAAAACGAAAGGGGCGGCTCGAATGAGCCGCCCCTTCGCGCGTTCGGGCAAGACCGGATCAGGGCTTCACGTTCGTCCGAGCCGTGGCCGGGAAGAAGGTCTGGCCGCTCCGTTCGATGATGCCCGTGTTACCCTCTGCGTCGATGCTGCTGGCCGTGAAGATCAGCTGGCCGGTCTTGGTGACGCCTACCGAGAACGTAGCATAGCCGGCCTTGGGTTGCGCAGGGTTGCCGACCAGCACCGTCTGCGTGATGGCGGAAAGGCCGCCAGTAGCCGTGTTGTCGCAGGCCGCCGGGGAAGGCGTTCCGGTAAGGCCAGTGTTCGTGCCGTTGTTGGTGGCCCCGGTCAGATAGACGCAGACGCCGTTGATGCCGTTCGACGGATCGTTCACATCAGCGCTGACGAACACCTTCACCGGATACAACTGGTTGACCTTCATGTTCGCCGGGGGCGCCTGCGCGAACGAGAGGCTGACCTTCTCGACCTCTTTCCTCTGGAACTTGCTCTTGAAGGTCGTCACGGTCCCGCCGGTTCCCGACTTGCCTAGCGTCGCGGCCTGCAGGACCTGGGGCTGCATGGCGTCCACCATCACATGGGCCAGCCGGGCCGCCAGCGCTCGCGGGCCCCAACCAGTCTCCTTGATGACCAACGAGTAGCCGCCATCGGGATCGCAGATGTCCGCGGCCGCCTGGTACGCCAGGACGCCGATGTTGCTCTCGTGCACCATCGCGTCGCCGGGATTGACATCGTCACACAGCGCGACCACGGCGCCGCCGTTGAACTGCATGGCGGGCGGGATCGTGGCCCATTCGTAGACGAACGGGTCGGTATTGAACGGATACCCGCTCACCCGATAGCCATACATCAGCACTTGTCCGGCAGGTGCCCCGGTCAGGGCCGCCGTCCAATCGCCCGAGGCAGGCCTCACGCCCGAGATGATGTTGGCTGTGCTGAAGATGTTCACGGCACCGTGCACGGAGGTTGTGTCGCCCGTTCCGTTGCCCCGGGTGTAGAACGCACCGCCCTTATTCGCGCTCAACGCGGGCGCGAAGTTGTAGATCGGGTCGCTCGGGAACGTGGGCGTGAAGGTCTTCACGTTGTAGATGCACTTGATGATGCCCTGGGCCAGGTTCGACCCCGCCACCGTATCTACGGTCTGGGTGCGGGACAGACGTCCGATCTCCTGCAGGATCCTTATCCCCTTGCTGATCCGGGCGTTGCCGGCGGGAAGGGCGATCATCGAATCCTTGATCGTCTTGATCGGACCCGAGGTGCTTCCCGGGAAGTACGCCGTGATCTGACTGTTCAGCGAGTTCGGCGCACACGCCTGCGGGTCGACCGGTGGGGCGAACGACGGTCCGGCTACCTTATCCGATCCCTGGCGCTCGTCGCATGCGGCCAGCGCCAAGGCCGCCAACAACAGGACGGAGGCTCTAGGGGTTCTCATTGCCGGGCTCCTCGGGCTGAAAGTGTGCAGCTGGGACCGTCGCCTGCCTGGGTCGCTTATATGGTTGCCGTCGGCAACCGCGGCGCCGTGGCCTGACCGGTCACGTTCTGTGTGCCAACGCTAGCTTGTCGTTGGTTGCGTGAACGGAGTGTGAAAATCGGCACCGTTACAACGTGAATCCCGCAAACAGGCTGAGGGGTGCCTCGAAAGCCACCCCTCGATGTTTTCTATCAGCAATCAAGGCTTCACGTTGGTCTTGAAGGTGGGGCTGGTGAAGGTCTGGCCGTTTCGGCCAACGACGCCGATGGGGCTGCCGTTGTCGTCGGTAGCGGTGGCCGTCAGGACCAGGCCACCGGTCTTGGTGACCCTGAAGCTGAAGCCGGCGAAGCCCGCCGCGCTGCCCTTGGTGACCGTGAACGCGTCCACCATTTCGGCAACCTGCTGGCACCGGCTGTCGTGGGAGCCCACGAGCGAGGTGCCCTGGCCGTTGTTGTTGGTCCCCTTGAGGTAGACACAGACGCCGTTCACGCCGACAGTCGCCCCATCCACCGTGGTGGTGGCCCGGACCTCGACCGTGACGGTCTGGCCCAGCTTGATGGTCTTGGGCGGGTTCACGGTGAACGCCAGCGGAACGAAGGTGACCGTCTTCTTGCTGAACCGGCTCTTGAAGGTGGTCGCCGTGCCGCCGGTGCCGCTCTTCAGCATGGCCGCCTGCAGCGGCTGCGGCTGGACCGCCGTGATCACCGCGCGAGCCAGCCGCGCCGCCAGCGCCCTCGGCCCCCACCCCGTGTCCTTGATGACGAGCGACCGGGTGCTTGAGGTGCAGATCGGGCTGGCCGAGTTGTAGGCCAATACGCCGATGGTGCTCTCGTTGATCATCGAGGCGTCGGCGTCGGCGCCATCGCAGATCGCGACGATGGCGCCGGGATTGAAGGTGGCCGCCGGCGGAATGGTGGCCCACTCATACAAGAGGGGATCGTTGGTGACGGGGTAGCCGTAGATCAGGACCCGCCCCTCGCTCCCCGTGTTGCCGGCCAGGATCGAGGACCAGGTGGAGTCGGGAGGGGGGGTCACGCCCGAAAGCACGTTCAGATCGGGGTCGCCCGGGATGGCACCCACGACCGGACCCGAGCCGCCGGTGCCGGCGCCGCGGGTATAGAACCCGCCGCCGGCGGTCGCGTCGAGCGCCGGGGCGAAGTTGTAAATAGCGTTGGAGGGAAAGCTGGGCGTGAAGCTGGACGCGTCGAACATGCACCTGATGACGCCCTGGGCGAGCGCCGAGCCGGCGTCGGTATCGACGGTCAGCGCGCGCGAGCGGGCGCCGATCGAGTCGAGAATGGCGAAGCCCTTGTCGCGCGCCGTCGTGCTGCCCGGCGAGGCGACCATCGCATCCTTGAGCGTCTTGATCGGGTTGCCCGAGCTCCCCTGGAAATAGCCGCTGATCAGGCTGTTCAGACTGTTGGGATCGCATGCGGCTGGATTGGTCGGCGCGGCAGGGCGGGAAAGCGAAGGACCCGACACGGCCTCCGGTGCCTGCTGTTCGCCGCAGGCGGCAAGCGCGAGTGCGAACGTGGCGCAGGCGATGGTGCTACGGATACCCATGGCGGGGCTCCTCAGACGTGCGAATCGAAGAATGTAGGAACCGCTGATTATACCGGCGAACGCACAAATGTTCAACACTGTCGGCAATCGATGCGCCAGGGTCGGCTTCCGTTGCGCGATCGGCTAAGTTGTTGTGCGGATTGATGGTGCAGATTCTTGCACTGTTCGGAGGTAACACGAAAGCCACGACCCGGCGTGGCGCACACGCGCCAGCCGCCCTCTCGCGCCCTCGACGCTATTGCCCCGTC
This sequence comes from Gemmatimonadales bacterium, assembly GCA_035278885.1. Classification (GTDB taxonomy): domain Bacteria; phylum Gemmatimonadota; class Gemmatimonadetes; order Gemmatimonadales; family GWC2-71-9; genus CAVVWJ01. Next base: position 3,931 of record DATEIR010000063.1, read on the forward strand.
CCCACCAGGTTCTTGAATCGCGGATCGTCCCGCAGCTCGCGCAGATCCCAGGTGTCGCCCTTGGCGATCCCCGCCCGTTGCTGTGGGTTCGAGGCGAGATAGATCCCCAGCTGCTTGAACGCCTCGTCCTTGTCGCCCAGCTGGGTTCTGAGCACCGCCTCGTAGTACGCCAAGTCGTGGGTCGGGTCCACTTCGGTGTTGCCCCGGGAGCGGAGCGCCACCGCGCGGGCACTGTCGGGCAACCCTGCCCGTACCAGCGCCATCCCCACCAGCATCTGCCCATACAGGGTGTGATAGGGCCGGAGGTTGGGCGGCGTCGTCTGCACGAACTCACCCAGGAGCTTCCACGCCTTGGCGATGTCCGGCTTCTGTCCCTTCATCCCCATCAGGCTGAGGCGGCACTCGGTGAAGCGGTAGTAGTCCGGAAACCGCCGGTAACCTTCCTCGCACCAGTGCGCGGCCTCGACCGGATCCTCGCTGTCGTACGAGGTGGTGTAGAGCCGGTAGAGGGTCTGCTTGGCCGAGGAGAGATAGGGGTCGGCCTCGTAGGAGCGGAGCGCCGCGAGTTTCGCTTCCGCCGTCTGCCCCTGACCAATGAGGAGATGACTCAGGACCGTCCACGCCCAGGCCGCGGTCGGCTTCGCGGCCACCGCGGCTCGGAGGTCCGCCTCTGCGCTGCTGACCAGCTTCTTAGACGCCGACGGGTCTGGGTCGAGGTTGAGCAGCCAGCGCAGGTACTCCAGCGTGCCCCTGAGCTCCAGCCCGTCCGGGTCGTTGGGCTTGAGCTGCAACGCCCGGTTCGCCTGCTCAAGTCCCCGCTCGGTCCAGGTGGAGTAGTACGTCTTGTCGAAGGTCGCGATCAGGTCGGTCTGGTGATACGCCAGCCAGCCGCGCTCGATCGGCGGCGCCGACCAGTTGGGATCCAGGTTTTGCGCCTGGGTCAGCAGTGTGTCGGCCTGGGCGAGGTGCCGCGCCGCCGCGGCCGTGTCGCCCGAGGCGAGCAGGGTCTCGAGGTCCTTGCTGAGTCCGCCGGCCCGCTGC